>SKZJ01000232.1 GCA_007127425.1 Wenzhouxiangella sp. | reverse complement strand
TCCACACCGCCTGCGTCAGCGGCAGCAGGCACAAGGGCAGTGCGAGCACGGCCGTGAAGCCGAGAGCGGCCCCCGCCCGGCGCGGCAGCAACAGCACGAGCAGTGTCGCGGTCAGCGGAATGAAGACCAGGCCGGCCAGGGACTCAGCGATCATCGTCGTCCTTTTCCGTGATGCTGGCCCGCCCGGTTTCCCGGTAAATGCTGACCATCAATGCCAGCGCGAACGCGGTGGCGGCCACGGCGATGACAATACCGGTGAGGATCAGGGCCTGGGCGACCGGGTCCGGTCCTGCCGTGCCGCTACCGGCGACCACCAGCATGATGATGAACACCGAACTGCCCATGACATTGAGCGCGAGCAGCTTGCGCAGCAGGTGCTCGGCAATCAGCAGGCCCCATACGCCGACACCGAAGACGACGGAGGCGGCCAGCACGAACACGGTCGGTGTCATGCACGCCTCCCGACCAGTGCAGGTGCACCGGCGAACAGCAGTGCCAGGGTCAGGCCGATCGATACCATCATCGCCGTTTCGATCAGGTAGACGGCCCAGGTTCCGGGTAGCGCCAGCAGCGTCTCGCCGAAGGCCATGATGCCGACGCCGATGCCGACGAATGCCAGCAGGCCGGCCGTGACGGCCAGTTGCGTGGCCAGGCCGGGCCGCTTGGCGGGTTGCAGTCGTGCAGTCAGTACCAGCGCCACGCCGCCCGCAGCCAGCACCGCACCGGCCTGGAAGGCACCGCCGGGCTCGTTGGTGCCGGCCAGCAGCAGGTGTGTGGCGATGAGGATCGAAAGCGGCACCAGGGTGGCGAGCAGCGCACCGACCAGTGGGGTGGTCGTTTCGACGACCGCTGCTTCTTCCGGGCGGGCCGGAGCGCTGATGGCGCGGGCCCCGAGCAGGGCGATCAGAAGGACGGCCATTTCCAGCAGGGTGTCGAGATTTCGAAACAGCAACAGGACGCCGGTGACCGGGTTGCCCAGCCCGGTGTCGGTCATTTCGTCGAGAGCGACCCGACCGGCCGTGTCGATGTGCGGCTCGATGTTCAGTGCCGACAGGCCGATCGTGGCCACCAGCGCCGTAGACAGCAACGCCACGGGTATGGCGACCGCGGAGCGCCCGCGGGGCGTGTCTGCGGAATGCTCGGGATTGATGATCAACAGCCTTCGCCAGGCCATCATCATCAGTGCACCGGTCACACCGGCGCCGATGGCGGCTTCGGCCAGGGCCAGGTCCGGAGCCTGCAGCCGGGTCCAGGCCAGCGCCATGACCAGGCCGAAGACCACGAACAGGATGATGGATCTGAGAACGGTGCGCTCTGATACGACCTGGAGAGCGAGCACAATCATGCCCAGGCCGAGCAGTCCATCGATGAGCAGATCGACACTCATGGCCTACTTCTCGACACGTCGCGCATGGCGTGCGATCAGGTGGGCGGAGACGGTGGCGGCCAGCAGGCCGAGCAGCCAGGTCAGGACCAGCAGGGCGGTGATGCGCCAGTTGGCAGCGAGCACGGCCAAGGATGCGCAAACCAGCATCAGGCCCAGGTTGTCGGCCTTGGTCAGGGCATGCAGGCGTGAATGCACGTCACCGAAGCGCAGCAGTCCGATGGTGCCGGCGAGATAGAAGAAGCAGCCGGCAATCAGAAAGACCAGCGCGACCCATTCCTGTGCACTCATCGTTCGTCCTCATCGGCAGGTAGTCCGAAAAACGCAATGGTGACGATGCCGGCGAGCATGACGAACAGCAAGGCCACCGAGCGCAGGGCAGGCATGGCCATCCATTCGGCCATGATCAGCAGCACGGCAACGGTCGTCGAGCCGAACAGCAGGGCGGCCAGCATACGGTCGGCCGCAGTCGGACCGCGAGCGACCCGCCACAACCCGGCGACCAGGTTGAGCAGCAGGAACAGGACGGCCAGCCCCAGGATCTGACTCATTCGTTGTTTGCCTCCGGCGAGTCCAGCGAGAACAGTCGGCGGATGCGCGCATCGAGGCGTTCAACCGAGGCCATGGCTCCAGGCATCAGGGTGTGCACGACCAGTTCCTCTCCGTCGTCGGAGAGATCCGCGCTGAGTGTGCCGGGCAGCAGGCTGATCACGCTGATCATCAGCGTGCGTGGCTGGCCTTCCGGCAGGTCGATACGGTAACGGTGAAATTCGGGGTTGATCGGCAGGTCGAGCCGGAGTGCACGCCAGGCCACGTCCACGCCGCCCTTGAAGGATTCAACCAGGAAGAACCCAGCGAAGCCGAGTAATCGATGAGGTCGCCAGGGATGCGGTTGACCGGAAGCGAGCAGACCACCGGCTACCGAACCGATGGATGCGGCCAGCAGACCGAGCCACCAGCCGTCGAGTCCGTTGAGCGCCAGCCAGGTCAGCGCGAGTAGCACGAAGGTCTGGCCGATCCAGACCAGACGTTGCCGATTGGAAATGGATCGTTTGCCCACGTCGCTCGCAGCCATTCGACTATGATACACGGCTGGCTCGAATGTTCGGTCCGAAGCGCGTGACCGGCGTCGGTAAACCCTCTGGCGTCAGGAGATGGATCGTGTTTCGGAAAACACGAAATTCGAAGCACCAAATCGGAAACAATTTTCAATGACAGAAATTCCAATTTCTGGGCGCCTTGCCGACATTGCGACCAGGCGCCTGGATTTGCAGACGTGCAACGGCCAATCACTCTGGCTCCCTATTCGTTTTGGTCATTGGAGATTTCAGTCATTCGAATTTGTTTGAGATTTGGTGCTTGTGATTTGGTGCTTGTAAAAAAGTGCTTCATTGGAACGATAGAATGCCCGATTGACCCATCCTCCGCCCTGGTCTACTAATCTGTGTCTGCCTACTTCATCATCATCACGCTGATTATCGCTGGGCGAATTCTTGCCTGGCGGGAGGTGTTTCCGGAGTCGGCACCGGAAGTGCTCAACAAGGTGGTCATTCTGCTGTGCCTGCCGGCACTGATCTTCATTCATGTGCCGACACTCGAAGCCAGCGCCGACTTGCTGCCGCTGATCATTGTGCCGTGGGTGCTGCTGGCATGCACCATTGCCCTGGTTCTACCACTGGCACGCTGGCTGGGGTTGAGTCGTGAGGTGACGGCCGTGCTGCTGGTATTGATTCCGCTCGGCAATACTTCATTCCTTGGCTACCCGCTCATCGCCGGGCTGATGGGTCCGGAGTTCGTCCGTTACGCCGTGGTCTACGACCAGTTTGGTTCGTTCCTGATCGTGTGTACCCACGTGCTGTTCGTGCTGGCCTGGTACGGGGCGGGGGAGCGCCCGTCACCCGTCTCGATGCTCAAGCGCGTCATTGCCTTCCCACCATTCCTCGCCCTGATCGCCGCGCTGGTGTTCGGCAACAACTGGTTTCCGGAATGGCTATGGGGCCTGGTCGAGAGCTTCGCCGACATGCTGCTGCCGTTGGTGACACTCGCCATCGGCATGAGCCTGAAGCTGAAGCTGATTCCCGAGCATCGTCTGCCGCTGGTCATCGGCCTGGTCGGCAAGCTGATGGTGTTGCCGGCGCTGGCGCTGGCCATGGTCTGGCTGTTCGATACACGTGACGAGATCGCTCGTGTCGCCATTCTCGAGTCAGCCATGCCGCCGATGATCACCGCCGCCGCATTGCTGTCGGCCGCCCGCCTGGCACCGCCCCTGGCCTCGGCGCTGGTGGCATGGGGGGTGCTGTTTTCGGCGGCGACGGTGCCGTTGTGGTTCTGGATCGGGTCGGTGGTCTTTTGAGTCTGTAAAGAAAAAGGCCGCCCGAATGTCGGACGGCCTTTTCAGCCCTGTCCCCTTGAGGGGGATTATTCCTCGAAGCGGTCGTGCAGGATGCCGTCTACGCGTACGCTGAACACGTTGGACTCGGCTGGTGCCAAGCCCTGCGAAGTCGCCATCAGCTCGTAATCGCCGATCATGTCGAGCGTAATGTCGTCGAATACGGCGAAACCCTCTTCCGACATGATCGTAGTGGTACCGCCCAGCGTAGCGCCGTCCGGACCTTCGAGAATCTGTATGGTGACATTGGCATCGTAATCTTCTATGGGCATGCCGCCAGCATCCAAGAATCCCACCGTAACCGGGCCCCGTATGGGGAAATTTTCGACGCTGTCGCCGGGCTCGATATAGAAGGTCAGGGCCGTGGCGTCTTCTCCGGTGATCAGCACAAACGCGACACTGGCGGTGTCACCAATCTCCTCGCCGTCCAGCGTGCCGGTGATTTCGGCAGTGCCGACCATTG
>SKZJ01000297.1 GCA_007127425.1 Wenzhouxiangella sp. | reverse complement strand
TCATCGGCTGCGGCTGCCAGGACTCGCGGTAATCACCGTCAACCTGGGTGTGGCCGATGGGGTCGCAGAAACTGGTGCCGTCGACGTGGCGCACCGTCAGCAGGGTGATCTCGTAGTCGAAATCAACAAAGCCCTCGACGATGACCCGGCCTTCACCGGCGCGCCCGCCGGAGCGGGCGTATTGCCAGGCCTTGTCGATGTCGTTGCTGTGCCGGATCAGGCTCTGGCCCTTGCCCGATGACGACATCACCGGCTTGACCACGCACGGCAGGCCGATCGCTTCGATCGCCTTCTTGAAAGTCTCGTAGTCGTCGGCGAAACGATAACTGGACGTGGGCAGCTCCAGCTCTTCGGCTGCCAGTCGGCGGATGCCCTCGCGGTTCATGGTCAGATGCGCGGCGCGCGCCGTGGGCACCACCCGGTAGCCCTCGTCTTCGAGCAGCTTCAGCGTATCGGTGGCGATCGCCTCGATCTCCGGAACGATCAGGTGCGGGCGGTCCAGTTCGACGATGCCGTGCAGGGCCTGGCCGTCGAGCATGTTAACGACATGGTGACGATGTGCCACCTGCATCGCGGGTGCATGAGCGTAACGGTCGACCGCGATCACTTCGCAGCCGAAGCGCTGCAGCTCGATGGCCACTTCCTTGCCGAGCTCACCGGCACCTAGCAGCATGACGCGGGTGGCGGTGGCGCTTTCCGGGGTGCCGATGGTTGTCATATGGTTCGCTCGTGTATTCGTTGGCTAGTCAAGCGGAGAAACGGAAAATGTAAAACGTAAAACGGCGGCAGGCCAGGTTGTACTGTTCTGACCTGGGCTGGCCAATGGCGGGGCCCTGCCATTGGCCAACTCGATAGATCGAGGGCGTAGCGCCAACCCCCATTTTTCGTTTCACCTTTCACCTTTCACCTTTCACCTTTTACCCGTTAGAACCCCCCGAGCCGTCTCACGGCTCAAGCTCGCGATCGAGAAATTCGGTAATAGTCTTGTAAACATGCACCCGCTGCGGCTCACCGGCAATGGCGTGTTTTTCACCCGGATAGGTCATCAGGTCGAAGGGGATGACCTTTTCCTGCAACTCCTGCATCAAGAGCGTGGAGTGGGTGAACAGGACGTTGTCGTCGGCCATGGGATGGATCAGCAGCAGGCGGTCCTCGATGCGATCGGCGTAGGTGAGTACATTGCCTTTCTCGTAGGCCTCGGGCTGGTCTTGTGGGGTGCCCATGTAGCGTTCGGTGTAGTGGGTATCGTAGAGCGCCCAGTCGGTCACCGGCGCGACGGCCACACCGGCGGCGAACTCGCCCGGGTACTGGGCCAGCGCCATCAGTGCGACATAGCCACCGTAGCTCCAGCCGAAGATGCCGATGCGTTCGGGGTCGATGAAGTCCTGTGACCTGAGCCAGTCCAGGCCGATCATCTGGTCGATCATCTCGATCTGTCCGAGCTTGAGATAGGCGGCATCCTGGAATGCCTTGCCCTGGCGCTCGATACCGCGGTTGTCGAGCGAGAACACCACGTAACCCTGCCGGGCCATGTACTGGTCGATCAGGATGCGGCGGGACCAGCTATCGGTCACCAGCCGATGGGTCGGGCCGCCGTAGATGTGCATGAATACCGGGTAGCGCCTGTCGGCGTCGAAGTCAGCCGGGCGGATGAGGCGGTAGTCCAGGGCCTGGCCGTCCGGGCCGGTCAGGGTGCCGAACTCGGTCGGGCGATGTCCTTCGCTGAAGGAGGCGTAGGGGTGGTCGCCGGTGACTCGGTTCTCCACCAGCCAGGCGATGCGCTCGCCGTCGGCCGAGTGCAGGCCCAGTTGCGGCGGCTGTTCGGTGCTGGAGTAGGTGTTGACGTAGACCCGTGCCTGGCGGTCCATGCTGACTTCATGCCAGCCGCTGCGGCGCGAGATCCGCGATACGATTTCCGGAGAGCTGGTCACCATCGACTGGCGATAGAGGTGCTTCTCGCGTGGCGAGACCTCGGCGGCGGTGAAGTAGACCATGCCGAGTTCCTCGTCTACGCCTTCCAGTGCATCGACTGCCCAGTTACCCGCTGTCAATGGCCGGATCAGTGCGCCGTCCAGACCGTACAGGTAGAGGTGGCGGTAACCGCTTCGCTCCGACGACCAGATGAATGCCGGCATGTTGGCCAGGAAGTGCAGGTCGTCGTGCAGGTTGATCCAGGTTTCCTCGGTCTCGGTAAGCAGGACTTCCGGCTCGCCTTCGCCCGGCGTGGCCAGCAGCAATTCCAGGGTCTGCTGATTACGGCTCTGGCGCTGGAAGCTCAGTTGCTCGCCACCAGGCAGCCAGTCGACCCGTGGGACGTAGATGTCTTCTTCCTCGCCCAGGTCGATCCACTCGGTCTCGCCCGAGTCGATGTCGACCACGCCCAGCCGGTAGGTGACATTGGGCGTACCGGTATAGGGATAACGCTGCTCGATCATGGTGATGGTGCCGGCCTCGATCTCGTAGCGCAGGGTGATGTCGATGGGGCTTTCGTCGACACGCAGGAACGCAATGGAGTTGCTGGCTGGTGACCACCAGAAGCCGGTCGAGCGCCCCATTTCTTCCTGGGCGATGAACTCGGCCATGCCGTTGGAAATCACCTCGTCGCCGTCGGTGGTCAGTGCGGTCTCGCTGCCGTCGTCGATGCGTGCGATCCACAGGTTGCGGTTGCGCACGAAGGCCACATGCTCGCCGTCGGGAGCAATCTGGGGGTCGGTGTCGAAGTCTTCAGAGTCGGTGACCTGGCGAACCTCGCGCTCTTCGGCGGCCATGTCGAGCACATAGATGTCGCCGGCCAGCGGGAACAGCAGGAATCGACCGTCATCCGACCAGCGATACTCGACGATGCCTCTCAAGTCCGCGATGCGGGCCCGCTCCCGCCGAGCGCGTTCCTCGGCCGATAATTCGCCCTCGTCCTCGACGACCTCGTCGGCGGCGACCAGTAGGCGGGTTTCATCGTCATCGATATGGTATTCCCACAGGTCCAGCGTGCTGCGGTCTTCGTCGCGGGCCCGCAGAAAAGTCACGCGCTCACCGGCCGGCGAGAGTCGTGCCTCGCGCAGCGTTGGGCCGGACAGATCGGGCGAGTCGAAAATGCGTTCGATTGTCAGCTCGGGCGTATCGGCTTGAGCCAGGCCAAGGCAAAGCAGGCAGGACAACAGACAGGTAGGAATGACAAAGCGGATCGGCATCGGGAACTCTGGCGATGGTTTTGAACGGACCGCTATTGTGGCCACCTCCCGGTTCATTGGCAAATGACGGGGCTGCTGTGCCGCAAATCAAAGCAGGCGAAAGTGTTGCGGAAGGGCAGTGGATGGCGTTTGCAAAACGCCATCTTCAAAACGAAACGCCCGCAAGCCAGTGGCTTGCGGGCGCTGTCGGGCAGTGAGCTTCAAGTGTTGCTTTTAGAAGTCCACGTTGACCCGGGCGTAGTAGAACTGGCCCGGAATGCGGTGCTGGGTGGCGTCGAAGCTGTTGGAGAAAGCCGATACCGAAACCGGCGGATCCTTGTCCAGCAGGTTGTCGATACCCAGCGTGAACTGCACGTCTCCGAAGTCCAGACCTCTCATGAAGTAGGAGAGCTGAACATCGTGGTAGGTCACCGAGCCCAAACGGTTTGTCGGATTATCCGGGTCCGGGTTGGAGCAGAGTCCGAGCTCGGTAAAGCTCGGCAGCAGACCGTCGGCACAGTTCTCCGTGTAGCCATCCACGTACTGGATATTCCAGACACCACTCCAGTTCTCATAGTTCCAGATCAGGTCAATCTGGCTGCGCAACTCCGGGAAGCTGCGATCGGGTTGTCCGGGCAGCAGCGTGCCGAGCAGGTCACGCGTCTGTTCCGGTGCATCCGGGTCGCTGAAGTCGGGAACCGACTCCTCGAACTTCGTGGTGTAGGTGCCACGCCAGAGTGTGCGGAAGGTGCCGAAGTCGGTCTCGGGCAGTCGGTAGTCGAGCGCGAAATCCCAGCCTGATGTCCGAGTGCTACCGATATTGACCTGCGAGTCGAGAAGGAAAGAGACTTCGCCGGAAACGGAACGATCCACGAAATCACACAGCGTTCCCGTTCGGGCACAGGCGTCGAGAATACTCTGCGCACCGATCGAGGTGATGGTGTTTTCCAGTTCGATGTCGTAGTAGTCCAGCGTCAGGCTCATGCCGTTGATGGCGCTGGGGGTCCAGACGCCGCCGAGCGTGAACGACTCGGAGGTTTCTGGCTCCAGGTCCGGGTTGCCGCCTGTGGTGA
>SKZJ01000196.1 GCA_007127425.1 Wenzhouxiangella sp. | reverse complement strand
TGCATATTGCCGGCCGGGCGGGTACGGATATTGACCTCGTGGCCCAGCGCCTCCAGGGCAGCGATCTCATCATCAGTGAAGGCGTCACGCTCGGCCGAGATCTCGTCGGGCAGGTACTGGTGGTGGAAACGCGGCATGGAAACCCAGGACTCCGGACCGTTACCGTCGATGAAATCGAGAACCCCCAGCAGGACCATCGTGATGATGCGAGAGCCGCCGGGTGTACCGATTACGGCAGTTCTTGCATCGCCGCGCACGATGGTCGGACTCATGGACGAAAGCATGCGTTTGCCCGGCTCGATGGCATTGGCTTCGAATCCGATCAGGCCGAAGGCATTGGGTTCGCCGGGCGCTGCCGCGAAGTCGTCCATTTCATTATTCAACAGCACCCCGGTGCCGGGAGCGGCGTACGCGGCCCCGAACGGCAGGTTCACCGTCAGCGTGGCCGAGACCAGGTTGCCGTCAGCGTCCATCAGCGAGAAGTGGGTGGTGTTGTCGCTCTCGACGACATTACGTGCCGGGTCGGCGGCCAGGGCGGCCGAATCCAGGGCGCGATCCAGGCGGATCGAGGTGCGCAGACCGGCCGCATAGTGCTTGCTCAGCAGCATGTCGTAGGGGATATCAACGAAGTCCGGATCACCCAGGTAGAGCGCACGGTCCCGATAGGCGCGGCGCATGGCCTCCGAAAGCAGGTGTGCACGCTCGACGCGGTCAAGCTCACCGAGGTCGAACGGCTCGATGATATTGAGCATCTGGGCGATGGCAATGCCGCCCGATGATGGCGGCGATGCCGTGATCAATTCGTATCCCCGGTACTCGGTGCGGATCGGCTCACGTTCGACGACCTGGTAGTCGGCCAGGTCTTCCAGCGTCCAGATCCCGCCGTCGGCGCGCGCGCCGGCGACCAGCTTTTCTGCCACCTCGCCACGGTAGAACCCATCGTGGCCGTGCTCGGCCAGCGCGCGCAGGGTCCGGGCCAGGTCGGGCTGAACGATGCGCGTGCCCAGTTCCGGCACTTCGCCGCCGGGCATGAAGATCTCGGCGGTCTCCTCCCAGCGCAGCATGATATGACTGCGGAAGTTTAGCAGGGTCTGGTACTTGGCATCGACCTCGAAGCCGTCCTCGGCCAGCCGGATGGCCGGCGCGAGCAGGTCGGCCAGCGGCAAGGTGCCGTGTTCCCGGGCCAGGTGCACCCAGGCCGCCGGAGCACCGGGGATGCCCGCCGCCAACGGACCGTTGATCGCCAGGTCCCGATTCACGTTGCCGTCTTCATCCAGGTACATATCGGCGGTGGCGGCGGCCGGTGCCGTCTCGCGCCCGTCGACCATCACCGAGGCATTGTCGTCGGCGAAATGCAGCAGCCAGAAGCCACCGCCCCCGATCCCCGAAGATTCGGGTTCAACCACGGCCAGCGCAGCCGACACCGCGACGGCGGCATCGAAGGCATTGCCCCCCTGCCTGAGGATTTCCTCGCCGGCAGCGGTCGCATCCTCGTGGGCCGAAGATACGGCCGCGCGCCCGGGACGATCGCCCCAGGCCGGAATGACCAGCAGCAGCGACAGGATGACAACAAGAACTCGGGTCGATTTGATCATGGCAATTGGACGGCTATTTGAATCGGATATTGGATTGGCGCGAGCACCGGTCAGGCGTAACGGACCCTGAGTGCCGCAGCCACCCGGGGATGGACGAACTGGTCGACTTCGCCATGGAGGCGGGCGATCTCCTTGACCAGTGTGGATGAGATGAAACTGTGCTGCTCGGCCGGGGTCAGGAACACGGTTTCCACCTCACGGGCCAAGTGACGGTTCATGGATGCGAGCTGGAACTCGTATTCGAAATCGGAGACCGCTCGCAGCCCACGCAACAGCACACCGGCATTCAATTCCTGTACGAAATGCGCCAGCAGACTATGGAAGCCGACCACCTCGACATTGTCGATCCCTTCCTCACCCAGCACCTCGCGGGCCAGCTCGATGCGCTGTTCCAGCCCGAAGGCCGGCTGCTTGTGCGGGCTCTCGGCAATCGCGACAACCAGCTTGCGAAACATGCGTGAGGCACGTGCGACCAGGTCGGTGTGGCCGTTGGTCAACGGATCGAATGTGCCGGGGTAGACGGCAATGCTGTAATCCGGTTGCATGGCGAACAGTTCTTTGAAACGAACTCCGGATTATACCGACCCCGGGGGAATGTACTGCAGCAACCGGGCTCGCACGCGACCGAGCCGCTTGTCCCGCAACGGCTCGAAGTTCGCCACATCGGCTACCTCCTCGTCCACATCCTGCTCGACGTAAACCCGGGCCATCTCGCCCAGCACGCCAGACTCGATCAGGGCGTTGAGTGCCCGCGCCTGCAGGCCGGACCCGAATGGTGGATCGACGAAGACAACATCAAAGGTTTCGCCGGCATTCTCCAGCCAGCGCAGCGCATCCCCGCAGACTGCCTCGACAACCTCACCTCCCGGCCACTGCAAAACCTGCCGAAAGGTATCGGCGAGCGCACGCTCACGCTCGATCAGGACCACACGACTTGCACCACGCGAGGCCGCTTCGAGACCAAGCGCCCCGGTCCCCGCAAAAAGATCCAGGCAACGCGCGCCAACGATGTTCGGCTGCAACCAATTGAACAGGGTCTCGCGCACCCGGTCGCCTGTAGGGCGCAACCCCGGACGTTCAGGCACAACAAGCTTGCGGCCCCGCCACTGGCCGCCAATGATGCGAATCTTCCCCGTCATGATGGTGATAGCATACCGAATACTAGGAGCCAACAGCTATAGAGTCACCCCGACATCAGGCACTGGCCACCTTATACTCCTCCCTCACTTAACACTTAACACCTAACACTTCACACTTAACACTAAAATCCAACCCATGTTCTCAATCTTCCGTCGCAAGAAATCCGGCAAGGGCGTGGAAACCACCCAGGTCCGTCCGGTCGAGAAAGCCGGCATCGACCCGCTCGAGGCCCGACTCGAACGCACCCGCTCCAGCCTGGGTGGCCTGTTCGGACTGATCGGCGCGGCCACGACCATCGACGAGGATCTGATCGAGGAAATCGAAACCACGCTGCTGACTTCCGACATGGGGATCGCCGCCACCACCCGGATCATCGACCGATTGCGCGAAGGCATTCGCCAGGGCGTGATCCAGGAACCTTCGCAGGTGCTGCCGGCCGTGCAGGCCGAACTCTACGACCTGGTCGAACCCTGCGAGCAGTTCCTCGCCATCGATCCGGACAAAAAGCCCTTCGTGATCCTGATGGTCGGCGTCAACGGCGTCGGCAAGACCACGACCATCGGCAAGCTCGCCCGCCGCTATCTTGACGAAGGCAAGTCGGTGATGCTGGCCGCCGGCGATACCTTCCGCGCCGCGGCCGTGGAACAGCTTCAGGTCTGGGGCGAGCGTAACGATGTGCCGGTCGTTGCCCAACAGAGCGGGTCCGATACCGCCGCGGTGATCTACGACGCCCTGCACTCGGCCCGGGCACGCGGGGTCGATGTCCTGATCGCCGACACGGCCGGCCGCCTTCACACCCAGGATCACCTCATGGCCGAGCTGTCCAAGATCCGGCGGGTGATGAAGAAGATCGACCCGGAGGCGCCCCACGAGACCATGCTGGTGGTCGACGCCGGCACCGGCCAGAATGCCCTGGCCCAGGCCCGGCACTTCAACCAGGCCGTGGAGCTGACCGGCATTACGGTGACCAAGCTCGACGGCACCGCCCGCGGCGGGGTCCTGTTCGCCATGGCCGAAGAATTGAACATCCCGATCCGCTTCATCGGCGTGGGCGAGACGGCCGCGGACTTGCGGCCGTTCGACGCGGGGACGTTTGTGCATGCGATATTGCCGGTCGCGGATACGGGTGACGGGTGACGGGTGACGGGTAAAAGGTGAAAGATGAAACGGGGGGTTGGTTTGGTGCCGCAAGGATTGCGGAGCAGCCAATGGCAAGGCCTCGCCATGGGCCGGACGCTTGGCGAAAGTCACCGAGTTACCCCCGTTTTACCATTTCCGTTTTGCGATTAAACGCCCTGAGCGACCACCCAAAGTCCACCAAGGCACCTGAGACCGAATGAACCCCTTCGCCGACCGCCTGCTGATCTGGTGGCGCAGCCACGGCCGCCACGACCTGCCGTGGCAGGTCGACCGCACGCCATACCGCGTCTGGGTGGCCGAGATCATGCTGCAGCAGACCCAGGTGGCGACGGTGATCGGGTACTTCGAGCGTTTCATGCAGCGCTTCCCCGACCTCCAGACGCTGGCGC
>SKZJ01000192.1 GCA_007127425.1 Wenzhouxiangella sp. | reverse complement strand
TGGTGGCATGGGGGGTGCTGTTTTCGGCGGCGACGGTGCCGTTGTGGTTCTGGATCGGGTCGGTGGTCTTTTGAGTCTGTAAAGAAAAAGGCCGCCCGAATGTCGGACGGCCTTTTTCAGCCCTGTCCCCTTGAGGGGGATTATTCCTCGAAGCGGTCTTGCAGGATGCCGTCGACGCGAACGCGGAACACCTCGGAATTGGCCGGTGCCACGTCTTGCGAAGTCGCTACCAGCTCGTAATCGCCGATCATGTCGAGCGTGATATCGGAGAATACGGCGAAGCCGTCTTCCGACATCATCGTGGTGGTGCCGCCCAGCGTAGCGCCACTTGGACCAGAGAGAATCTCGATCGTGATATTGGCATCGTGATCGTCTACGGGGATGCCGCCAGCATCCACGAATCCCACCGTAACCGGGCCGCGTATGGGGAAATTCTCGACGCTGTCGCCCGGCTGGATGTCGAAGGCCAGGGCCGTGGCGTCTTCTCCGGTGATCAGCACAAACGCGACACTGGCGGTGTCACCAATCTCCTCGCCGTCCAGCGTGCCGGTGATTTCGGCAGTGCCGACCATTGTCTCGGACGTCAGCGTGGTGACAAACTGTCCGTTGCTGTCAGTGGTGCCGTTCGTATCGGCCAGCGTGCCCAGCGTAGTGGACAGGGTGACCGGCAGGTCGGATTCCACCATTGGTTGGCCGTCGGCATCACGCACTTGCACGGTGATGGTGGTGCTGGACACGCCGTCTGCTTCCAGCTCATCGTCGGCGGCCTCGATGGAGGACGAGCCCGCATCGAGTGTGGCCTCGACGAAATTCACCGTTGCAGTATCGCTGATGGTTTCACCGTCCAGCGTGCCGGAGATCGTGGCGCTACCCGTGCTGGTGGTCGAGGTCAGCGCGGTGGTGAACTGTCCGTCGGCATTGGTCGTGCCGCTGGTCTCGGCCAGTGAACCTGCAGTGGTCGACAGGGTGACCGAAAGACCGGACTCGGAGGCCGGATTGCCGAACTCATCCTGCGCCTGGACGGTAATGGTGGAGGTTGAAACGCCGTTGGCGACGATCTCTTCAGGATCGGCGCTGATCTCGCTGTTCGTGCCGGAGGCATCTCCGGCAGCAATGCTGAACGAACTGGAGACCGCTGCCGTCAGGCCCGAAGCGCTGGCGGTAAGCGAGTAATCATCAGCCAGGTCAATACTGAGATCGTTGAAGCTGGCCAGGCCGTCGACGGCCGCGACCGAGAGCGTGCCCGAAAGGGTGGCGTCGCCGGCCTGGGTGAGCTGGATGTCGATGGTGTTGTTGGCCGACTCGACCCGGTTGCCGTTGGCGTCGACAATCTCGACGGCGGTCGAAAACGGTACGCCGGCCATGCCGTCGACTGGTTGTTCGGCGAAGCGCAGCCGCGTTGCCGGGCCGGCGACGTACTCGACCTGGGCGGTGTTGCCGATATCATCGCCGAGCACGCGGCCCGAGATGGTGTCGGTGCCGGCTTCGGTCGGAGCGGTCAGCGTCGTGGTGAACTGTCCGTTGGCGTCGGTCTGGCCGCTGGCAGGCTCCAGCGAGCCGAGCTCGGCAAAGACCTGTACATTGACGCCGGCTATTTCAACCTCAACGCCGCTCGCATCCAGCAACTGCACGGTGACGGTGGTGGTGTCGGTGCCGTTGGCGGTCAACTGGCTGTCGGCGACCGAGATGGTCGACGTCCCCGAATCGATGGGAGAGTCGATGAACTCGACGCTGGCAGTGTTGCCGATGGCGACGTTGTCCAGTGTGCCGGAAATTTCGGCGGTGCCGATGCTTGTCGATGAGGTCAGGCTCGTCTGGAAGCGGCCATCGCTGTCGGTTACGCCGGATTCACTTCCCAGGCTACCCAGTGTCGTGGAAAGCTCTACATCCAGGCCGCCCGCTGCAACAGGGTTGCCGAACTCATCGCGTACCTGGACGGTAATGGCGGTACTGGAAGCGCCGTCGGCCGGCAATTGGCTGTCGGCTGCGGAAATTGAGGAACCCTGGGCATCGGCATTGCCGGCAGTAAAGTTCACTATGGCCGAACCCTCGATATCGAATCCGTAAATGGTGCCGGTGACGGTGGCGGTCTCGACAGCCGTCGATGACTGCAGTTGCTGGGTGTAAGTACCGTCGCCGTTGTCCACGACCGAGCCGAGCAGGGTGCCGGCATCGGTTTCGATGATGACGTTGTCGCCGCCGGTGTTGATATTGTTGCCGTCCGAATCACGCGCCTGGACGGTGATGGTCGAGGTCGAGTCGCCGTCGGCGGTGATCTCGACCGGGGCGGCACTGATCAGGCTGTTGAAGGGGTCCGTGAGCGAACCGACGCGGGCGCGCACGGCGACGGTGTGGGTGATCCAATGCGCCTTGTTGTCGGCAAAGCCCAGGACGACGTCGTTGCCGCTTTCGGTCGGGGCATCGTCGATGCGGTAGTCGCGCAGGGCGACCGTGACCGGATCGGGATTGTTGACGTTGTAGCGCAGCGTCGTCGATCCGGGCTTTCTGAGGTCCGCGACCGCGCCGATGGCATAGAGATTGATCACGTTGCCCGGGTCGGGCACCGCTACGCCTGGAACCTTCATCGCGGTGCTGTGGCCGTCATCGGAGGCGACGGCCTGGATCGGGTTGTTGAAATCCACCCCCGAATACCGGGTGATGGCGCCGATTGCGGAGATGTCCTGGTCGAACACCCACTGGAAGGCCGTGCCGGGTGCCGGGATCGCGCCGGGATTGCCGACGATCTGGTAGAACACAGCGTGGCCGAGATCGTTTTCGTGATCCTCGCGAACCAGCAGCTGCCAGTCGTCGGGCACATCGGTGATGTTGACGCTGCTGCCGCCGGTGAAGGAGATCTGGGCGATCAGGAAATCGCCGAGATTGATCGAATCGGGTGCGGTGATGCCGATCTGGCCGTCGGCCACGCTAATGGCGGTGTTGTGGCCGAGGTAGTCGACTGGCACGTGCTCGTCGGCGCTGGCGCTGACGGCAACTGCCATCAGGCAGCAGGCCAGGAATACATGGGTCAGGGTAGCGGTGGCCCAGCGAATGGACGGCAGCGCCCGTACAGGCAAATTGACAGACATGGTGATCCCCTTTTTCTTTGCAATGACAACGCTTCAAACCCTCTGGGCACGATCAAGTGCCGGCGGGCCGGTCGTAGCCCGGTCGGATCATGGATTCGACCGGTAAACTAGCGACTCAGCGCAAATGTAAACGCAAAGTGTGAGCGCCGTCAAGTTTTCAGGGGGATTGCGGGATCTCGAGTCGGATTTAGAACGGCGCGCTGCCCGGGGTCCTGGGGTAGGGAATCACGTCGCGGATGTTGGTCAGGCCGGTGATGTAGTTGAGCAGGCGCTCGAAGCCCAGCCCGAAACCGGCGTGGGGCACGGTGCCGTAGCGCCTGAGATCCACGTACCAGTTGTAGGTTTCGGCATCGAGGCCATGATGGGCCATGCGTGACTTGAGCACATCCAGGCGCTCCTCGCGTTGCGCGCCACCGATGATCTCGCCGATGCCCGGCGCCAGCACATCCATGGCCGCGACCGTCTTGCCATCGTCGTTGATGCGCATGTAGAAGGCCTTGATCTCGTCGGGGTAGTTCTTGACCACCACCGGCGCCTTGCAGTGCTGCTCGGTGAGATAGCGCTCGTGCTCGGTCTGCAGGTCCACGCCCCACTCGGGCTTGTACTCGAACTTCTTGCCCGATTTTTTCAGGATCTCGACGGCTTCGGCGTAGTCCATCTGCACGAAATCGCTGTTGACCAGCTTCTCCAGCCGGGTGACGGCTTCCGGCTCGATCTGCTCGGCGAAGAAGGCCATGTCATCGCCGCAGCGCTCCAGCACGCGCCTGAAGACGAACTTGAGGAAGTCTTCGGACAGCCTGGCCAGGTCTTCGAGATCGGCGAAGGCAACCTCCGGCTCGATCATCCAGAACTCGGCCAGGTGGCGGGCGGTGTTGGAGTTCTCGGCGCGAAAGGTGGGGCCGAAGGTATAGACCTTCGACAGCGCCAGGCAGTAGGCCTCGACGTTGAGCTGGCCGGAGACGGTCAGGAAGGTCTCGCGGCCGAAGAAGTCCTCGCGGAAATCCACCTTGCCGTCGTCGGTGTGCGGCAGGTTCATCAGGTCGAGCGTGGAAACTCGGAACATCTGGCCGGCCCCCTCGGCATCGGAGGCGGTGACGATGGGCGTGTTGACCCAGTAGTAGCCCTGCTCGTCAAAAAACTCGTGAATCGCACGCGCGGCGGCATGGCGCACACGGGTGACGGCGCCGAAGGTGTTGGTGCG
>SKZJ01000005.1 GCA_007127425.1 Wenzhouxiangella sp. | reverse complement strand
TCCGTGCGATTCCTGGTTCGGTGATGGAGCGGAAGTTTACCAAGTACCGGTGCCAAAAACGCATGAAGGCGCCCAACAGCGCCTTCATGCAGGGATGGACAAGACGGTGACGCGCTACCAGCTGCCGGCCAGGGTCAGCCAGAGCTTGGTGACGTCGCCCCGCGCGCCGCTGCCGTCAAACCAGGCGAGCTTGGCTTCGAACGACAGGTTTTCCAGCAGGGGGCGGCCGATCATCGCACCGTACTCGTTGCCGTAGCGGCTCGAGCCGTGGTCCCTGCGGAAGTCGTGCAGCTTGATCAGGCCGCTCCACTCACCGATTCGGGTGCCGGCGGCGAGGTAGGTATCGACCAGGCCGTCGGCCGGGGTGGTCAGGAACTGATCGCTCCAGCCATTGTGGGCATGCAGGGTGGCCAGCGGGGTCTGGAAGGCATACTCGCCGTCGCCTTCAAGCCGCTCGTGTCCGGCGAACCAGTGCCAGCCGTCGAGGCGTTGGGCGAGACGCAGGTGCAGGTAGTTCTGGCCCGAGACCGGGGAGAGTTCGCGCAGGCCGTCCTGGCGGGCGAACTCGGCACGGTACTCGATGCCCTGCCCGCCGGGCAGCATGCCGGTCAGTCGGGCACCGAGATTGCGGTGCGACGCCGGCCGGTCGTCGAAGACCAGGCGATGGGCGAACACCGCCAGCTTCGCCTGGCCGAGGTCGTGGGTGACGGTCCCCATCCACGCGTCGAGGTCGGCCTCGGCCAGCAGCGGGTTCGGGTTGGATCGGCCAAAGATGCGGTGGGCCCGGTCGAGGTAGCGCAGGTCGACCTGCCAGTCCGTGGCCGGTTGCCAGGCCATCGTCACGGCGTCGAAGGTCTGCTCGAGCTGGCGAAAGCCGACATTGCCGATGAAGCGGTGATTGTCCTCGACGATGCGCTGGCGGCCGACGGTGGCCCGAAACGCGTCGCCCGAACGATAGCGCAGCCAGGCCTGGGAAACGTTTTCGTCGTCGGGGTCGGCCACCACCGGGTAGCGCGTCTTGCCATTGGCGGTGGAGTTGAAGCCGGTCCCGAACATGGCCCGGTTGGCGTGGACCATGCCGCCGAGGCTGATCCCGGACCATTCGGGACTTTCCAGCCCCAGCCGCAGGCGCAGGGTGGAGGCGGTGGCATCGCGCTCGAATCCGTCCTGGTCGACGAATTCGACCCGATAGCGCAGGTCGAGGGCCGATTGCCAATCGTCCTGGTCGGGCAGGGCGGTGTGCGAGCCGGCGGCCAGGGCAAGGCCGACCAGGCAGTGGGAAAGCGTTTTCATCGTTGCATCCTGTCAGGGTGGGGCGAACACCAGCGAGTATCCCCGATGCACCTGAGTGAAGTCATTGATGGCGGTCAATACCGGGGGCGCCGCTGCGATATCGCGCATGCCGTCATCGACTGAACAGCGGTGCTGGTAACATCCGCGTCTGGTTTGGACTTGGCACGATCAATGGCTGAAGTGCGATGCGAGGCACCGGACAGTGCCGCCCAGCGTGGTCAGTGGTCCTCCGAGCCAGCATTCGTGTTCTCGATGGCGGCTGCGGCGGTCGGCCTGGGCAACCTCTGGCGTTTTCCCTACATGGTGGGCGAGAACGGTGGCGGCGCCTTCATCCTTGCCTACCTGATCGCGCTGGCCGTGGTGGCGCTGCCGATCATGATGCTGGAAGTCGGCGCCGGCCGGCTGGCACGCGGCTCGGTAGTCGGCACCTATCGCCAGGTCAATCGTTTTGGCGCCGCCTACGGCTGGTTTGTCGTGCTGCTGACCATTGCGATTACCAGTTACTACCTGGTCATTACCGGCTGGACCCTGGGCTACGCGGTCTCGGCGATGCGTATGGCGGTCGAGCCGTTCGACGAGTTCACGGACGGCTACAACTCTCTGTGGTATTTCTTCGCCGTCACCGTGGCGGCCACGGCAGTGCTGATAAGAGGCGTCAGCGCCATCGAGAAGTTTTCCAAGATCCTCATGCCGGTTCTGGTGGTGATGATCGTCGGTATCATTTTTTACGCCTCGACCATGGACGGCTGGAGCGAAGCGCGCCAATTCATGTTCCGAGCCGATTTTTCTGCACTGAAGAATCCCGGGCTGTGGTTCTTCGCCTTCGGCCAGGCCTTTTATACGCTGGCCATTGGCCAGGGTTACCTCGTCACCTACGGCAGTTACATTCCGCGCAAAACGCATGTGCCGCGCGCCAGCCTGGTGGTGGCCGGGGCCGAAACCTCGATTGCGCTGCTGGCCGGCTGGATGATATTCCCGTTCGTGTTTACCTACGGATTCGACCCCGGTGCCGGCAGCCAGCTGGCTTTCGATACGTTGCCGCGGGTATTCGACGAGATGGGACACGGTGCCTGGCTAGCGATGGCTTTCTTCTTTCTGTTCTTCGCCGCGGCTTTCAGTTCGTGCCTGGCCGGTCTCAAGGTCATCGTGGCGGCCTTTTCCGAGGAGTTCCGGATGGGTGACCTGCGCGCCGTGCTGGCGGTGGGTTGTCTGATGCTGTTCCTCGGTGTTCCCTCCGCGCTGAGCTTCAGCCCGATCGAGTTGACCGTGAGGGGCATGCCGTTCATCGACTTCATGGATCAGTTCGGGGGCACCAACGTGGTCGTTGCATCCGGGGTGATCGGCGCCGGACTGTTTTGCTGGTTCATGCCCCGGCCGAAAATCAGCTACGCGCTTGGCGCCAAGAGCAGGTGGTGGGAATACCGCATTTTCATCGTCGGGCGCAGCCTGCCGTTCCTTGCCCTGGCTTTCATCGTCTGGACCCTGCTCGACTAGGTCGCCTGGCGGCGATCATTACTAACGAGATCACAACTAGTGATCTCGTTAGTAAGCGCACGCAAAACAATATCCAGCATGCCTTTTGATGCAGAACAAAGCCGGATCCTTCCAATGCGGTTAGGCTGTTGTTCTATCGAGCCGGCTTGCGGGGTTGCGTGGCAGCACGTTCCGGTTCGCGTCCCACTCGCGGCGGTGCCGCGTCAAGCGGCCGCGGAGGCACTTGTCAATGACACGAATTCGATCGACTTTTCTGGCCGCGATCCTGCTCGCGCTTGCGCCGGGCACGATGGCCGCCGAGCGCGCGCCCGGTGCCAGTTTTGCCACGCTGGAAGAGGGCAGCCGGGCCAGTCTCGAGGATTTTCGCGGCCAGGTGGTGGTGCTGAACCTGTGGGCGGTGTGGTGTTCGCCGTGCATCATCGAGATCCCGCACCTGGTGAGGTTGCAGCCTGAGCTGGAAGCGGTCGATGCCACGGTGATCGGGCTGGCCGTGGACTCGGGCAGCGCCCAGGCGATTCGCCGCTTCTGGACCCATCGGCTGGAGATCGAGCCTGTCTACCCGTTGTGGAAGACCACGGTGGCCGAGGCCGGTGAACTGTTCGGCGCCCGCACCTATCCGACGACGCTGATCATCGACCGCGAGGGGAGGATCCGCGAGCATTTGCTGGGTCTGCAGTCCCGCGAGGACCTGCTCGAAGCGGTCGATCCCTATCTTTGACGAACGGTCGTTTCGTCGCTTTGGCTTTCTGACCCGATCCGGCGCTGGCGTCAGTTCTGAGTTGCATTGAGTCTCCAGTTTTCTTGCGGAATTGATGCAGGTCAACATTCCGGAATATGTATTTGCGTAGCATGTTTACAAGCCCGGCGACCAGCGAGTTTGCCGGAAGTGTTCACGACGGATGAATGGCAATGACCCAGCGCAGATCCATCAAGCCGATACACCGCACCCGACACTTGTTGGCGACGATGGCGATGCTGGCTGCTGCCGTTCCCGTGCTGGCTGGCGACTCATTTGTGTTGGACGGCAATGCTGAATCCGGCAAAGCGCTATACCAGTTGCACTGTGCGTCGTGCCACGGTGATCGCGCGAAAGGTGATGGATCATGGGCCGGGGCCTATGAGCCGCCGCCCTCGGATCTGACCCGCGCAGGCCTGGATGCCGAACGGCTGTTCCTGGCCACGCGTGACGGCGGCATGGCGGTTGGCATGCGCGCCACCATGCCGGCCTTCCGGCACACGCTCGACGAGCAGTCGATTCACGACATCGTCGCCTGGATCAAATCACTGGACCACTGAATCACAACCCCGGCTTCGAAAACCGGATTCATGACAAAGGAAGCAAGACCATGTTGAACAGATACACACCCACCACAATGCTGACTGCCGCGGCACTCGCCGTCGGTATCGGCATGGCGGCGTTCTCGCCCGAAGCCCGGGCCTGCCCGTCATGCAACGACTCCTTCATGCACGAGTTGAAAAACGAGCGTGCCGACACGGCCGTTGGTCG
>SKZJ01000117.1 GCA_007127425.1 Wenzhouxiangella sp. | reverse complement strand
GTATGGGCCAGACAGCAGCGGAGTCCTTGCTGGACGAGGCGCTCGGCCTGGTGGCCGGTGCCGAAGACGAGCGGACCCTGGACGATGTCCGGGTCCGCTTTCTTGGCAAGAAGGGTGCCCTCACCACCCAGCTCAAGGAACTCGGAAAACTCCCCCCCGAAGAACGGCGCGAAGCCGGTCAGGCGGTCAACCGTGCCAAGCAGTCGCTGGAGCAGGCGATCCAGGCCAGAGGTGACGAGCTGGGGCGCAAACGGCTTGCTGAGCAACTTGAAGCCGAGTCCCTGGATGTCACTTTGCCGGGGCGCCGGCACGAAGCGGGTGGTCCGCATCCGGTCAGTCGAGCGCTCGACCGGCTGCTCGATATTTTCCGCCAACTCGGATTCGACGTGGCGACCGGCCCCGAGGTCGAGGACGACTATTTCAACTTCGAGGCGCTGAACTTTCCCCCGCATCATCCGGCGCGGGCGATGCATGACACCTTCTACCTGCCCGACGGTCGCTTGCTGCGCACCCACACCTCGCCGGTGCAGATCAGGGTGATGAAGGAGCAGGCGCCGCCGGTACGCATTGTCGCCCCGGGGCGCGTCTTTCGCTCCGACTCCGATCAGACCCATACGCCCCAGTTTCATCAGGTCGAGGGTTTGCTGGTCGACCGGGACGTTACTTTTGCCGACCTCAAGGGGCTGTTGTCGGACTTCGTCAATGCCTTTTTCGAAGACGATCTCGAGATGCGCCTGCGACCGTCCTATTTTCCGTTCACCGAGCCGTCGGCCGAAGTCGATGTGCGTTGGCGAAACGCCGACGGCACGACCGGCAACTGGCTGGAAGTGCTCGGTTGCGGGATGGTTCATCCCAACGTGCTCATCAACTGCGGCATCGATCCGGAAGAGTACACCGGCTATGCCTTCGGACTGGGCGTGGAGCGTTTCGCCATGTTGCGCTACAGGGTTGACGACCTGAGGCTGTTTTTCGACAACGACCTGCGCTTCCTGCGCCAGTTTCGTTAGACCGGACACAGGAGGAGCAAGGTTTGAAGATCAGTTATCGCTGGCTTACCGAGTGGGCCGATACCGATCTGGCCGCCGAGGAGGTGGCAGAACGATTCACCCTGGCCGGCCTGGAAGTGGATTCAGTGGCGCCGGTGGCGCCGCCGCTGGACGGCGTGGTGGTCGGTGAGATCGTCGCCATTGAGCCCCATCCCGATGCAGATCGTCTGCGAGTCTGTACCGTGCAGGGCGATAGCGAGGAACGCACCATCGTCTGCGGCGCACCGAACGCGCGCGCCGGGATGAAGGCGCCGCTGGCGACATTGGGCACGAAACTGCCCGGTGGGCTGCAGATCAAGCCGGCCAAGCTGCGCGGGGTGGCGTCGGCTGGAATGCTTTGCTCCGAGCCGGAACTCGGGCTGGGTGAAGATGCTTCCGGCCTGATGGAATTGCCCGCTGATGCCCCGGTCGGGGAGTCCCTGACGAATTATCTTGGCCTCGACGATCGCGTGCTGGAGATCGACCTCACGCCCAACCGGGCCGACTGTCTCTCGGTGCGCGGGCTGGCGCGCGAGTTGGGTGCCATCGATGGATGTTCCGTGCGCTCTCCGGCCATCGATGCGGTCGAGCCGGAATCCGAGCGCGCCGTCGATATCGAACTGCAATCCCCGGAGGACTGTCCCCGCTACATCGGGCGCGTCATCGAGGGCATCGACCCGCAGGCGGCTACACCCACCTGGATGGTGGAACGGCTGCGTCGTTCCGGTATCCGCAGCCTGGGTCCGATCGTCGATGTCACCAACTACGTGCTGCTCGAGCTTGGCCAGCCCATGCATGCATTCGATCTGGCCAGTATTGTCGGGGGGGTGTGTGTGCGTCGCGCGATCAAGGGCGATCGCATTACCCTGCTCGACGGCCAGGAAATCGAGCCGGACGAGGACATGCTCCTGATTGCCGATCATGAGAAGCCACTGGCGTTGGGTGGCGTGATGGGCGGGCTGGATTCTGCAGTGAGCGAGGCGACACGCGACATCCTGCTTGAGTCGGCGTGGTTCAATCCCGTCGTGATCAGCGGGCGTGCCCGTCGGCTGGGTCTGGCAACCGAGTCGGCGCATCGCTTCGAGCGCGGCGTGGATCCGCAATTGCAGCGCACTGCGGTCGAGCGGGCAACGGCCCTGATTCTCGCCATCGCCGGCGGCCGGGCAGGGCCCGTGATCGAGGAGCGACTCGATCAGCACCTGCCCGAAGTATTGCCCGTTCGCCTGCGACTGGATCGACTCAACCGCGTCCTGGGCGCGGAACTCGACGGGGAGGAGGTGGCCGCCATCCTTGGGCGCCTGGACATGAACGTCAAGCGCGAAGGCGACGAATTCCTCGTCGAAGCACCCAGTGCTCGGCGCGATATCGAGATCGAGGCCGATCTCATCGAGGAAGTGGCCCGCATTTACGGGTACGACCGGCTGCCCAGTCGGCGGCCCGGAGGGCGTCTGACCCTCAGTGTGCCGGCGGAAACGCAATTGCCCGAACGGTTCCTCCGTGAGCAGCTGGCCGCACGTGGCTTTCAGCAGGTCATGACCTGGAGCTTTGTCGGCCTTGATCAACTCGCGGCATTCAGTCTGGACAGTGGGGCCCAGCCCCTGGCCAATCCGCTGAGCCGTGATATGGCAGTGCTTCGTACCAGTCTGCTGCCGGGCATGATCGAGGTCGCCGGGCGTAACCTGCGCCGCCAGCACGACACATTCCGACTGTTCGAGTGCGGTGCCTGTTTTACCGCTGGAGAATCCGGCTTCGATGAGCGTGAGCGCCTGGGGCTGCTGATGACGGGCTCAGTGAGTGCCGAGCATTTCAGCGAATCGTCCCGAGCGGTCGACTTTTTCGATCTCAAGGGTGAGATTGAACATCTGCTGGACCGAAACGCCGTCGAAGGTGAGGTGCGGTTTCGCCGTGGCGAGCGCGACTGGCTGCATCCGGGGCAAAGCGCTGAGTTGTTCATCGACGGGCGGTTGGCCGGTTGGCTGGGTCAACTCCATCCGGCCCTGCAGAAAGACCTGGATCTGCCGCAGGCCGTTTTCGTGGCCGAGCTGGATATCACACTGATTTCCCGTTCCACGCTGCCAGCCCACCGCGATACCGGTCGTTTTCCGGCCATTCGTCGTGACCTGGCAGTCGTTGTGGGTGATGAGCATGCGGCAGCCGATTTGATGGACACCCTCCATGAAGAGGCAGGCAGCCTGCTTGAAAAAGCGGTGATTTTTGACCAATATCGCGGCAAGGGGATCGAAAACGGCTGTAGAAGTCTGGCTATTGGCTTGATTTTTCGGGATGTTTCGCGCACTCTTAAATATTCGGAAGTCGATGATCTGATCCATCGACTGGTCGCTCGGCTCGAAGAGTGCTTCGGCGCCAAACTGAGAGGATGAAGGGGATGTCACTGACCAAGGCTGATCTGGCCGCTTCGCTGTTCGACGAGGTCGGTTTGAACAAGCGCGAGGCCAAGGAATTCGTCGATTCGTGGTTCGAGACGATTCGTCGGGCGCTCGAGGAGGGGGACAACGTCAAGCTTTCGGGCTTCGGCAACTTCCAGTTGCGCGACAAGAATGAACGGCCGGGGCGAAACCCCAAGACCGGTGAGGAGATTCCCATTTCTGCCCGGCGAGTGGTGACTTTCAAGCCGGGACAGAAACTGCGATCAAGGGTAGAGGCATATGCTGGATCCGGGGAATAACCAGGAACTGCCGCCGATCCCGGCCAAGCGCTATTTCACGATAGGCGAGGTCAGCGATCTCTGTGCGGTCAAGCCGCACGTTCTGCGCTACTGGGAGCAGGAGTTTCCGCAACTCAAGCCGGTCAAGCGTCGTGGCAATCGCCGCTATTACCAGCGTCACGACGTATTAATGGTGCGTCAGATTCGCAGCCTGCTGCATGAGCAGGGCTTCACGATCCAGGGCGCTCGCCAACGCCTGGAAGGCGACAAGGCGCAAAATGACGTGTCCATGAGCCAGCAGCTCGTCCGACAGATGCGCGTCGAGCTCGAAGACGTCCTGCAGGTATTGCGCCGCTGAGAGTGATAAGCCCTTGAAGATTGAACCACAGAGAGCACAGAGTGTTTTTCTCTGTGACCTCTGTGCTCTCTGTGGTTAATCTTTTGTTCTGCAACTAAAGTGACCAGCGACCCGGTTTCGCGTTAAAATAACCGTTTAACCCCGCACGTAAAGTTTTTCGGTCGGAGCGTAGCGCAGCCTGGTAGCGCACCACAATGGGGTTGTGGGGGTCGGGAGTTCGAATCTCCCCGCTCCGACCATTTTCCTTTT
>SKZJ01000323.1 GCA_007127425.1 Wenzhouxiangella sp. | reverse complement strand
TGAGTCGCACTTTGTACCTGGAATCGGTCGACAGGGACGGGGAAGACCACCCGCGCTTTCGTATCGAACACCTGCCCTGCGTCATCGGGCGCGGCAGCAGCTGCGATCTGGACCTGGCACGCGAGCAGGTGTCGCGCCAACATGCCCGGATCAAAGCCGGCCATGACGGCTTCATGATTGAGGATCTCGGCAGCACCAACGGCACCTTCGTCAACCACGAACGGATCACCGAGCCCGTACCGGTCATTTCCGGTGATCGGGTCCACCTGGGAAGCGACGAGTTCGTGCTGGTCGAGGGCGAACAGTCCGGCCGCACCCGCGTTCCGGAACATTCGTCAGGGACCGCCACGGCCGGACACACCGTGATCGGCTTCACCGCCGACCCCACCGGATTCCCGGTCCAGGCACCGCAGTTCTACGAATTGCTCAACGACGAGTCCATCGCCTGCCAGGCGCAGCCGGTTGTCGATGCGAACGGCCGGGTACGGGCGGTGACGCTGAAGGCCGCAAGCCGCCACCCCCACCTCGATGCCCAGCACGACGGACTGCAGCATCTCGCCGCCCAACTCGGCGAGGAAGCACGACTCAACCAGGTCATACGCCAGCACGCCCTGCAAGCCGCCGACCAATCCGGCCTGGATGAGCACCCGATCATTCTCCTCGCCCACCCGGCTGAGCTCGACGACCTGGACCTGCTGGTCGACGAATTGCGGTCAAGCCTGGAGCAATATCCACGTTTGCAGTTGGCGCTGGAGCTGCCGCTACGCGACGTCGACCTCGAAGGCCTGGAGAAACTGCTTGCGCACCTCGATCACCTCGACGTTCAGCCGGTTCTCGCCATCACCGAAACAACCCTTGGCGATCAACTCGACATGGTGATCGAGCACGGTAGCTGGGTCACGATTGGCTCTCACCAGGATATCGGGCAGATCAACGCGCTGTGTGATGACCTGCCCTCACGAATGAATCAGGTCATCGCCGACGGTGTCGATGATCGTCATCGGCTCGAACAGCTCAAGAAAGTGCCGGGACTGTGGCTACGCGGCCGGGCTGCCGCCGAGACCGCACCGATTCGCTTTCAGGCCTGATCGGGCCAGCGGCCGATCCAGGGTTCGAACGGCCAGTCCTCTCCCTGTTGTATCCGCGCCAGTGCTGCGGCCTCACGCTCTTCGATGGTCGACAGGAATTTCGGGTCGCCGTCCATACGGGCAAAGGCATCCAGCCCGCGCTGCAAGAAAGCCTGCAGCATGCCGACACCGGCCAGCTCGGCCGGCATGCGCATCATGCGGATCAGGCGATGGACCATGCGTTTTCGGACCGTCTCGACCAGCAGATCGCCCAACTCGCGAATCAGGCGCAACTGCTCCTCACGGCCTTCCCAGTCCCCCTCCTCGCGATAGGCGCGGGCATAGACGGGCTGGGTGATCTCGCCGACGTCGACCAGCTCACCGGCCATCTTGAAATCAAATTCCAGGCTGATGGCTTGCAGATGCATGGCTTCGCCGATGGCAAACAGCAGGTGACCGGGCAGAAAACGACGCATGATCGGCACCACCCGCTTGAGCTGGCGGTCGCGTGCGTGCACGTCGCGCCCCCCGTAGAGCTCGTCGAGAAAGAACTCGCAGGCGGGCCTGAAACGATCCCTGGCGCGCAAATCGGCGTAGGTGGCATCCAGCCGGTCGCGTTGCCAGGCCTGCAGTCGATCCAGGGATTCGCGCCAGGGGCCGTCTTCGGGAATACGCGCCGCGATCGCCAGGTTGCGATCGATCTGCTCGACCAGGTGTTTGACCGCCTCTGAATCGCTCATGCCATCGCCTGGATCGCCTCGAGGATCTCTTCGCGCCGACGGCGGAAGGCGGCGATGGCCTCCACATGCGCGTAGTGGACGATTCCAGCCTCGTCGACCAGGAACACGCCACGTTTCATGCCGATCAGGCCACGGCAGCCATACTGTTCGGCAACCGCCATGTCGGCATCGCTGAGCAGCGTGAAAGGAAGATCGTGCCGCTCGCGAAACCGCCGATGGGAGTCGGCATCGTCGCGACTGATCCCGATCACATCGACGCCGAGGTCGGCAAATGCCTCGATGCCGTCACGGTAATCGCAGAGTTGGCGGGTACAGACCGGCGTCTCGTCACCGGGATAGAACACCAGCAGGATACGGCGCCCCCGGTTGTCGGACAGCGTGAGTCGGCTGCCGTCGTCGGCAGGCAGTGTGAAATCGGGAGCCTTCTGGCCAATACGGATAGACATGGTCGGTGCATTATAATGGAGTGGTGTAAACAGCTTCCGGAGATTGTCGAACTAACTCATGCTTAAATTCACGCCCGCCAGCCAGCCGCGCGCATCTGCCAGACGGCCCACCATCGGCCTCGCCATCGCCGGCGGCGGTCCGCTCGGTGCCATCTATGAACTGGGTGCGCTGCAAGCCATTGACGAAGCCATCGACGGCGTGCACATGCACGACCTCGACGTCTACGTGGGCGTCAGCTCCGGAGCGTTCCTGTCGGCCAGCCTGGCCAACCGCATCACTGCCTGCCAGATGGCCCGCGTGTTCATGAGCTCACCGGATGCCGAGTACGCCTTTCACCCGGAAATCTTCCTGCGCCCGGCCTTCCGCGAGTACCTCAGCCGCGCCGCCAGCCTGCCCGGGGTGCTGTTCGACATGCTCGGCGAGATGATCCGTCACCCCGAGCGCATCACCAGCCTGGAGAGTGTCGAGGGCCTGAGCCGACTGATTCCGACCGGGATATTCGACAACGCCAATATCGAGGACTTCGTGGCCCAGGCGCTGGGCAAGCCCGGGCGCAGCAACGACTTTCGCCAGCTGCAGGCCAAACTACGCATCGTTGCCGTCGAGCTCGACACCGGTCAGGCGGTGCGTTTCGGTGAACCCGGTCACGACCATGTGCCCATATCGACCGCAGTCCAGGCGTCCGCGGCACTGCCGGGCCTGTATCCGCCGGTGGAAATCGACGGGCGCTACTACGTCGACGGCGCGCTCCGGCGTACCCTGCACGCTTCCGTGGCGCTCAAGGAAGACATCGACCTGTTGTTCGCCATCAACCCCCTGGTGCCATTCGATGCCGATGGCGTGGTACCCGATCAAGGCACCCCCCGAGACCGCATGGTCCGTGGCGGCCTGCCTGTGGTGCTGTCGCAGACCTTCCGCTCGCTGATCCAGTCGCGCATGCAGGTCGGCATGCGCAAGTACGAAACCGCCTACCCGTCGTCGGCGTTGATGCTCATCGAACCCAATCGCAACGACGAGAAGATGTTCTACACCAACGTATTCAGTTACGCCTCGCGCAGCGAGCTGGCCGAGCATGCCTACCGGACAACCAAACGCGAGCTGCTCGCCCGTGCCGATGAACTCGAAGCCTTCCTGGAACCGTTCAACCTCGGTCTCAACCGGCAGGTGCTGGAGTCGAGTCAGACGCTGACCGACAGCCTCCGACACGAGCCGGTGCACTTCGCCCCGGTAGGCAATTCACTCGACCGCACGCTCGACAGCCTCGAAAGTCTGTTGCGCGAGTAATGCGTACCGACCACAGGACATCATCAACATGACCCGGGAATCCCGTAATGAAGCGGCGGCACCGGCCGTCGGCATGGTCTCGCTCGGCTGCCCCAAGGCGCTGGTCGATTCCGAGGACATCCTGACGCGATTGCGTTCGGAAGGCTACCGCATTGCGCCCGGATACGAGGACGCCGACCTGGTGGTGGTCAACACCTGCGGCTTCATCGACGAGGCCAAGGCCGAATCGCTGGAAACCATCAGTGAAGCCCTGTCGGCCAACGGCAAGGTGCTGGTGACCGGCTGCATGGGCGCGAAACCCGACGAGATCCGCCGCATCCACCCGAAGGTGCTCGACGTCACCGGCCCGCACCAGGCCGAGGCCGTCGTGCAATCGATCAATACCCACCTGCCCCGCCCGCACGACCCGATGGTCGACCTGGTGCCGCCGGGTGGCCTGAAACTTACCCCTCAGCATTATGCTTATCTAAAGATTTCAGAGGGTTGCAATCACAAGTGCAGTTTCTGCATTATCCCCTCGATGCGCGGCCGCCTGGTCTCTCGTCCACTGGGACTGGTAATGAAGGAAGCCGAAGCACTGGTCGAACGCGGCGTGAAAGAGCTGCTCGTGATTTCGCAGGATACCGGCGCCTACGGTGTCGACCTGCGCTACCAGACCGACTACTGGCGCGATCGTAAATGGGAAACCCGGCTCTACGACCTGGCGCGGGCACTCGGTGAACTCGATGCTTGGGTCAGGCTGCACTACGTCTACCCTTA
>SKZJ01000155.1 GCA_007127425.1 Wenzhouxiangella sp. | reverse complement strand
TGGTGGGCGATGCTGGGTTCGAACCAGCGACCCCTGCCGTGTGAAGACAGTGCTCTCCCGCTGAGCTAATCGCCCACTGTTGTGTCCCGGATGTTCCCGAGCCGCAATATGATAGTGCCAAACGTGCGGCCTGGCAAACAATTGCGGGGATTGTCGGGGTCGGCATGGGCCGGGCAGTGGCGCGGCAACTGTTGACTTTGGCGGGGCGGCCGAATCGCGTATCCTTTGGCGGCTGAATCATCCTGATTGGAGTAGTCCATGCGTTTGCTCACCGGCATTTTGTTGATGACGTGCTTCCTGGCCCCGGTGCTGGCCGATGATTTCGACCGCCTGGTGACCGATTTCGAGGCTCACGAACTGGCCCACAACCCGATCCGGGCCGGCGAGCAGGGCGATCTGGACGCGGCGGGGCGCTGGCCGGATCACTCGCCCGAGCGACTGGAGGAGAAACTGGCCCGCGAGGCGGAGTTCCTCGAACGGCTCGAAGCCATTGAGATGGACGTGCTGGGCGAAAGCGAGGGGGTCACCTACGCGATGATGGATTACCTGTTGCGCTCGCGCCTGGCACTGGCCGAGTTTGAGCCGCGGCGGATGTCGTTCACCAACGACTCCGGCTTTTTCAGCCAACCTTTCAATCTGGCCCGACGCACGCGGCCCTCCTCGCTGGATGAAGCCGAGGCCTGGCTCCGGCGCCTCGAGGCCTTGCCGGATTTTCTGACCACCCAGAAGGCATGGCTCGAGCGTGCCGTCGACACGGGCTTCGTCCAGCCCGGCCTGGTAGCCGAACGCGCCGTCGAGCAGGTCGAGGCGCTGGTCGATCAGGACCTGGACGAACATCCCTTGCTCGCACCGCTTCATGCCCTGCCGCGCGGGGTCGATGCCGAAGAGCGCGAGCGGCTGGAGTCGGCCATGCGCGAGACCATTGAGAACGAGATCGTTCCCGCCTACCGGGAATTGCTGGGTTACTTTCGCAATGAGTACCTCGCAGAGCCGCGCGAGACGGTTGGTATTTCGGCCGTTCCCGGCGGGCGAGACTACTACCGCGCACTGGTTCGCCACCACACGACGCTGGATACCACGCCCGAAGAGATTCACGCACGCGGCCAGGCTGAAGTCGAACGCATCCGTGCCGAGATGGAAGCGGTGATCGAGCAGACCGGATTCGAAGGCAGCTTTGAGGATTTCCTGAACTACCTCCGTACCGACTCTCGCTTTTATGCCGACAGCGAGCGTGAGCTCCTGATGCATGCGGCCTGGATCGCCAAGCGTGCCGATGACGAGATGCCGCGTTTCTTTCGCAACTTGCCGCGCCTGCCCTACGGCGTGCGGCCGGTGCCGGAGAGCCTCGCGCCGAACTACACCACCGGGCGCTACTGGGCCGGCAATCTCGAAGCCGGTGTGGCCGGCGGCTACCTGGTCAACACCTACCGGCTCGACCAGCGACCGCTCTACGAACTGCCGGCCCTGACCGTGCACGAAGCCGTCCCCGGGCATCATCATCAAATCGCGCTCGCCCAGGAACTGGAGGAGGTGCCGGATTTCCGTCGCAACACCAACGTCACCGCCTTCGGCGAAGGCTGGGCGTTGTATACCGAGTACCTGGCCATCGAGATGGGCATCTACGAAACCCCCTACGAGGACTTCGGCCGGCTGACCTACGAGATGTGGCGCGCCTGCCGCCTTGTGGTCGATACCGGGCTGCACTACTTCGACTGGAGTCGCGAGCAGGCCGAGGCCTGCCTGCTCGAGAACTCGGCGCTTTCGACACACAACGTGCGCACCGAGGTCGAGCGCTATATTTCCTGGCCAGGCCAGGCGCTGGCCTACAAGACCGGTGAATTGTTGATTCGAGAACTGCGGTCGAAGGCCGAGGACGCGCTGGGCGAGGACTTCGACCTGCGCGGTTTTCACGACCACATTCTGGCCCAGGGCGCCATGCCGCTGAGTGCCCTGGAAGCGCGCATGACGGCCTGGATCAAGGATCAGGGTGCCGCCGAAGGTGACTGAGCGATGAGTTCGCTGGCATGATGGTGACAGGATAAGAACAAAATCAAAGGGAGTCCTGTCATGTTGAGACTGCTGGTGATGCTGGCGCTGGTGTACGGGGTGCTGTTGCTGCTGCTCTACCTGTTCCAGCCGCGGCTGCTGTTTCTGCCCGGTGTGCCCGGCCGCGATCTGATCGCCAGTCCTCAGCAGATCGGCCTCGAGTACCGGGATGTCCACATCGAAACCGCTGACGGCGAGTCTCTGCACGGCTGGTGGCTTCCGAACGACAACCCGCGCGCCACACTGCTGTTTCACCATGGCAATGCCGGCAACATTTCTCATCGGCTCGATAGCCTGCAGATCTTTCATGATCTCGGGCTGGAGGTGCTGATCTTCGACTACCGCGGCTACGGGCAGTCCAGCGGCAGTCCGTCCGAGGAAGGACTATACGAGGATGCGCACTCGGCCTGGCGCTGGCTGGTCGACGAGCAGGGCGTCGAGACAGGGCAGGTCGTGCTGTTCGGGCGTTCGATGGGCGGCGCGGTGGCCGCGCAACTGGCCGAGCGGGTCGACGCAGCCGGCCTGATCGTCGAGTCGACCTTCACTTCGGTGCCCGATATTGGTGCAGAGTTGTACTGGTGGCTGCCGGTACGCTGGCTGGCGCGACTGCAATTCAATGCCGCCGAGCACATCGCCGCCGCCGGGCTGCCGGTGCTGGTGGTCCACAGCCCCGACGACGAGATCATTCCCTTCCGCCACGGGCAGCGCCTTCATGAGGCCGCCGGTGAGCGCGGCACGCTGCTCGAGATCCAGGGCGATCACAATACCGGCTTCCTGGCCTCCGGCCAGCTCTACCGTGATGGGCTGGACGACTTCATTTCCCGGCTTTGAGTCATCCCGCAGGCGCCCAACTTCTATCCTGCATCAACAGTCGGTAGGCGGCCGGGATCACCACCAGGGTGAGCACGGTGGCGGCCAGCAGGCCGGAGATGATCGCCCAGGCCAGCGGCGGCCATAGCGTCGACTGGGTGAAGGTCAGCGGTAGCAGGCCGGCGATGGTGGTGGCCGTGGTCAAGAGGATCGGGCGGATGCGCCGGCCTACGGCCTGGCTGACGGCCTGTTCCATGGTCAGCCCCTGCGCGCGGTGGGTGCCGATGACATCGAGCAGCACGATGGCATTGTTCACCACGATACCGATCAGTGCGACCACGCCCAGGGTGGCCGTGAAGCTGAACGGCTGACCGGCCAGGATCAGCCCCGGCACCACGCCGGCGGCGGCCAGCGGTACGGTGACCAGCACCAGTGCGACAAGCCGGAACGAGTTGAACTGCCACAGCAGGAACATCAACAGCAGCAAGATGCCGATCGGCAGGGTGGTGAACAGCGCGGTATTGGCGGTGTCGGCCTCGGCCGCGGCTCCGCCGAGTTCGATGCGCACGCTCTCGGGAAGTGACAGTTCTTCGAGTTTCGGCATGAGCCGGTCGATGACCTGGCCATAGGTCACGCCTTCAGCCGTTTCGGCCAGCACCGCGGTCATGCGTTCGAGATCACGGTGTTCGATCACGGCCGGTTCCAGGCTCAGCCGGGTGCGGACCAGTTGCGCCAGCGGCACGGGGCCGTTCGCGCCGCTGACCTGAAGCCCGTCAAGCGCGTGTACCGGCAGGTTTTCACCCTCGGGACTTCGCAGTCGCATCGGCAGCGGTTCGCGCCCGGCGCGCCAGGTGGAGAATTCGCGGCCCAGCGAGGCGCCGGCCAGGGTTTCGGCCACCTGGCGGCGGCTGATGCCGTGACGGGCGGTCTCGGAATCGTCGATCTCGAAGGTAAGCGTGGGCATGCCTTCGCCGAGTTTGTGACGGATGTCTACAGCACCTGGGGTGTCTCGAAGGGCGGCCATGACCAACTCGCTGGCCACCGCCAAGTCGCCCAGTTCGTCGCCGATCACGCGAATTTCCACCGGTGCGTCCAGTGGCGGTCCCTGGCCCAGGCGCCGGGCCACCACCTGTGCTTCCGGCGACAGTTCGGGGGCGTGGCGGCGGGTCCAGTCCAGCAATGGTGCGATACGCGATTCGTCTTCGGCGACCACGACCAGGCGGGCCAGGTGTGGTGAGTTGGGGGTGTCGATCAGGTTGTAGTAGAAACGCGGGCCGCCGAAACCGGCATACAGGTGAACGGCGTCGACCCCGTCGAGATTGCGGATCAGCGAGGCCAGTTCGCTGCCCTTGAGCGCGCTGGTTTCAACGCGCGTGCCCTCGGCGAACCTCAGATCGATGATGAACTCGTTGCGATCGGTGCTGGGGAAGAAGTCGCGTTGCATCAGACCGCTCAGGGCCAGGGCGGCGGCCACGATGACGGTGGCACCGACCAGGACGTGAATCGGCCGGGCCACGGCCAGACTGCCCAGTTTTCTTCCCATCCCCTCGATGCGCGCCGAATGATCGCCTGCGCCGGGCTTGAGCACGGCGCCGGCCAGCACCGGTGTGACGAAGATGGCGTACAGGTAGCTGGTCGCCAGGGTGAGCATCACCATGATGGGGATGGCGCGGGTGAAATCGGCGGTGTCGCCGGAGGCCAGCAGCAGCGGGGTGAAGGCGGCCAGCGTGGTGCCGGTGGCCGCGGCCAGTGGGCCGGCCAGTTCGCGCACCGCGGCTTGAGCGGCCTGGGCGCGCTGCTTGCCGCGGTCAAGATGCCACTGCAGGTTCTCGACCATGACGATGGCGTTGTCGACCAGCATGCCCAGCGCGATCACCATGCCGGCAATGGCCATCTGGTGCAGTACGCCGCCGCCGATGGCATAGATGGCCAGGGCGCTCAGGGTGACCAGCGGCAGCACGCCGGCCACCACCAGGCCCAGCCTCAACCCCATCACCGCGAGCAGCAGGGTGGCGACTATGAGCACGCCGAGCAACAGCGAGCGGCCCAATTCACGCAGGCGCTTTTCCACCCAAAGCGGCTGGTAGAACATTTCTTCGATGACCAGCGGTTCGTAGCGCGGCCGGACCTGGTCGATACGCTCGCGAAGCTGCTCGCCGAAGCGCACGGCGTTGAGACGGTTTTCCGGGATGACGATGCCCAGGGCCACGGCTGGGCGGCCGTCGTGCCAGATGCGGTTCCCGGCCGGTTCGTCGGGACCGATGCGGATGTCGGCGATGGAGGACAGCGTGACCTGGTGGCCGCCGGCGGTGGTGATCGCCGTTTCGGCCAGCTGCTCGATGGCCTCGAAATCGGTCAGCGGACGCAGGACGAGATAGCGGTCGCCCGCGATCAGGGTGCCGCCGGGGACAACGATGTTGCGCTCGGCAAGCTGGGCGGCAAGTTGATCATGACCGATGCCGAGTTCGGCAGCGCGCGCGTCATCGAGTGTGATCAGCAGTTGTTCGCCGGGATCGCCGAGCAGGTCGATGCGGCCGATGTCGGGTACGCGAAACAGGTCGCGCCGAAGGGCTCGGGCGGCCTCGAGCAATTCGAGCAGGTCGTCGCTGCCGGTCACCGACAACACCACGCCGTGGGTGTCCATGGAGCGGTCGCGGATCTCGACGTCGGTCACGCCATCGGGAAAGCGGCGGGCGGCATCGTCTACGGCCACACGAATGCGGTCCCACACTGCGTCAGTGTCGTAAACGTGTTGTGACATGCCGACGATAACGTGGGCGAAACCGAGCCGGGCGGTGCCGTTGATTTCATCAATCTCGTCGACCGAGGCGATCTCCTCTTCGAGAATGTTGAGTACCAGACGTTCCATGCGCTCGGGTTCGGCGCCGGGCCAACTCACCAACACGTGACCGTAGCGGTAGGGGAAGAACGGGTCTTCCTGGCGGTCCATGCCGATCCAGGCGGCCATGCCGATCAGCGAGAGCAGGGCGACAGCGGCCAGGACCAGCCGCTTTCGGTTAAGGGCGGCGGCAATCAGGTTCATCGCAACACTCGTACCACGTCGCCATCGAGCAGGCGCCCATGGCCGGCGACCACGATCTCGTTATCGGCGGTCAGTTCACCGTTGACCGTGATCCGCCCGTCGCGCAGGGTGCCCGGCGCTACCTCGATCCGTTCGGCCACGCCATCGCGCACGCGAAATACACGTGGTGAGCCGGCTGCCGGACGGATGACCGCGGCCATCGGCACGGTCAGGGCCGGAACGCCGGCAAGTCCGATGTCGACATGAACGGACTGGCCGGTTAGCCACCGCGGGGTGAGATCGGTAGGGAGGGTCACGATTACGCGCGAGGGATGGCCCGTCCCGGCCGGCCCGATCTCGGTGATCTCGCCGTTGATGAACGACATGCCGTCGACCTGGCGAACGGTGACGGCCTGGCCGGTCGTCAGTTGTTGCGCCTGTCGTGTCGGTACGCTGACCGCCACTTCCAGTCGATCCGGCGCGACCATCGAGAGTATGGGCTGGCCCGCTGCAACATGCTGGCCGGGCTCGGCCATGAACTCGACCACCTGCCCGGCAAAGGGCGAGCGCAGCGTGCCTTCCTCGAGCTGTTCGCGAGCCTCGCCCAGTGCGGATTCAGCGGCCTGGCGGGATTCGACCAGGGCATCGCGACGTGAACGGGTGCGGTCGAGGTCGTCGGTGGCGACCAGCCCGCGTTCATGCAGGTTTTCCAGGCGTTGCGTCTCGCGATCCAGTTGTTCGAGCTGGCGGTCGATCTCGCGCACCCGCGCCTCGGCCGAAGTCACGCCGGGCATCAGAGCCGGATTGTGCAGGATGGCCAGCGCGTCGCCGGTGTTGACGTGTTGGCCGCGTTTGACCAGTCGTTCGGCCAGGTGACCGCCATGCAGGAAGGCCAGGTCTGCGCGGTCCACCGCCCGGGTCACGCCGGGCAGGCGAAGAGACGTCGCGTTAGAGCCGGACTCGACCAAAGCGACCCGCACCGGCTGGACCTGCGGTCCGCCCGGCGGGGCTTCCGGTTCGGGGTTGCGCTGGCAGGCGGTCGTGGCCAGCGCCAGAAGAGCGCCGAAAACCAGGGCGTTGGCCCATGAACTGGCCGGCCGGTCAGTTGTTGGGGTGAGCGAATTAAGCGGTTCTATCGTGAAAGCCATGATGAATATTCTCCGACCGGCGCTCAGTCCGGCTGCAGTCCGCGCATGAAGAGTTTCAGGAAGTCGGCCAGGTATTCCTCGTCGCTGCCCATGCCGGGCCAGTCGGCGTGGTGCTCGCAGGTGGCGAACCACTGTGTGCAGGCATTGATGAAGGTGGTGACCACGTGGGTGGGATTTAGGTCGTCGCGCAGCAGGCCTGCCTGTTGCGCCTCGCGCACCCGTTCGGCACCGAGCCCGACCAGTTCGGCATCCATGTGGCTGCAGCTGGAGTCGCCCTCCAGGTGAGCCCAGGTAAACAGGCGCACCACCTGCGGGTTGTCTGCTAGAAAGCGGAAGTACCGGATCACGCCGTTTCTGAGCAGGTCGGGACTCGGTGTGCCGGCCTGTTCCAGTTCTTCCTTCTGACCTTCATAGTAGCGTGCAAAAGCCAGTTCCTTGACCGCATCCCACAACCCTTCCTTGGTGCCGAAGTGGTGATGGATCAGGCTCTTGGTCACGCCCGAGTTCTCCGCCAGTTCCCGCATGGTGACCGCGGCAAAGCCCTTCTCGACAAACAGTTCGAACGCGGCCTGGAGGATGCGGGCGCGGGTGAGTTCGGGGTCGCGGGTGGCGGGTTCGTTCATGGCGCCATGATATCGCTAACTGGTCGACCGGTCAATTAGCGAGGCAAAAGGTGAAAGGTGAAGAGGCTGCGGGCTAACGGGCGAACGGGATGAACGGCTGAATGGACGAACAGACGAACAGACGAACCAGCCAACCAGCCAACCAGCCAACGAACCAACCCCAAACGTGCCCTCGTTCACAGTTCGGGTGCTCGTTAAGGTTTCGTTCAAGCGGCATTCATGGTTTGTATCGCCAAAGTGATTATGATTGAACGATTGTCTACTTGAGTCATCGAAAATCAGAATGAGGATTGCTTTGCTGACACCTTTCGCCCTGGTGGTGGGCGTACTGCTTCTGGCTGCCTGCGGCAATGGCGAGGACGCTGCCGAGGCCGCTCGGGAACGTGAACGATCGGATCGGGAGTTGCCGGTGCGGGCGGCCGAGACCGGGCCGCGTGACTTGTCGCGTATCGTGCGCTTGTCGGCGCCGGTGGAGCCGATGCGGACTATTCGCCTTGCCGCACGCACCGACGGTGTGATGACCGAGGTGCTGGTCGAAGAGGGCGATGTGGTCGCCGCCGACGAGGTGCTGGCCCGTATTGATGTGCGTGAGCAACGTGCCGAACTGGCGCGGGCGCGTGCCTCGCTGGCCGAGAAGGAGGCCAACTTCAAGCGCATGGACCAGTTGCGCGAACGTAATTATATTGATGCGGCGCAGTATGAGACGGCCCGGGCCGAGCTGGAGATCGCCCGTTCGGACGTGGAGTTATGGCAGACCCGGGTGGACTTCGGCACCGTGTCTTCGACTATCGCCGGTACGGTGGTGGAACGTTATATCGAGCCCGGCGAGGCGGTATCGCGCCACGAACCGCTGTTTGCCATCGCCGACCTGTCCAGTCTGGTGGCGCGGCTGGGGGTGTCGGAACTGGATGTCGGCAACTTGCGCGTCGGCGACAGCGTCGTGGTCCAGGTCGATGCCGTCGACGGCGGCAACCCGATCAGCGGTGTGATTCGACGCATCTTTCCGGCCGCTGATGAAACAAGCCGATTGATTACCGTCGAGGTGGAGTTGCCCGAGGCTCGCCAATTCGGCCTGCGTCCCGGTTTCCTGGCACGTGCCCGCCTGTTGGTCGACAGCCGGCCGGAGGTGCTGGCCGTGCCGACCGTCTCGGTGGGGGAAGAGCGGGGTCAGCATTTCGTGATGACGATCAACGGCGACGGCAAGCTGGAGCGTCGCGAGATCCGGGCCGGCGTGATCCGGGGCGCCTGGCGCGAAGTGATCAGCGGCCTGCAGGCCGGCGACGAAGTGGTTGCGGCCAATCCCCTGGAGATGACTGCCGGCGAACGCGTTCGCGTCGTCGACTGGGTGGAGTGATGTGTCATGACTGACCAAAGCAAGCGACCTGATCCCGATCAACTCGACCCGGCCCGCGGGACCCGCTACTACAGCGGCCTGACCCATTCGGCCATTCGCCGCCCGGTCGGTACGCTGGCGATTGCCTCGGTGGTGCTGGTGCTGGGCCTGTTCTTCGTCGATCGCCTGCCGGTCAACCTGCTTCCCGAAGTCGAGTTCCCGCTGGTTCGCATCACCGTCAACTATCCCGGCGTGGCGCCGGAGGTGATGGAAGAGCAGGTCACGCGCGTGCTAGAGCGCAACCTTTCCTCGGTGGAGAATCTTTCCGGCATCTCGTCACGAGCCTCGGAAGGACGTACCAACGTCAACCTGATTTTCGAGCATGGTGTCGATCTCGACATCGCCATGCAGAATGCCGCGCGCCAGCTCGAGGTGGCGCGCCAGCAACTGCCCTCGGACATTCAACCGCCACGTTTGCGCAAGTGGGATCCGGGTGAGTGGGCCATCTGGCGGGCTGGCTTTTCCTCCCCGACGCGCGAGCCGCGCGAGGTGCGCGACTGGGTGGAGCAACGCCTTGTGCCGCAGTTGCAGTCGATCGGCGGCGTGGCCTCGGTGGAGGCGGCTGGGGGCCAAATTCGCGAGATCGAGGTGGTGCTCGACCAGGATCGCCTGCGCTATTACCGGCTCACCCTGAGTGATGTCGCCGACCAGCTTGCCGCCGAAAACGTCAATATTGCTGCCGGCAACATCACCTCGCCGAACTTCGATGTCATGGCGCGTACCGACGGGCGCTTTGCCAGCCCCGACGAGATCGGCGACATCCTGCTGGCCGTACCCGGTACCGAACGCCGCATCCGCCTGAGCGAGATCGCCGACGTGCGTGACGGCTTTGCCGAGGAGCGACTGTTCGTGCGCCTTAACGGCACCCAGGCCACACAGTTGTCAATCTACAAGCTGCCCGAGGCCAACGTGGTCCAGGTGGTCGACGCCATCAACGATCGCATGGCCCAGCTCGATGAGTCCGGCTTCATGCCGCCCGATGTCCAGTGGGAAGCCACCCGCGACGGCGCCTATTTCGTGCGCGGCTCGGTCGATGCCGTGGCCACCGCCGCCATTCTCGGCGCATTGCTGGCCATGATCGTGGTGCTGGCTTTCCTCGGCTCCTTGAGAAAGAGCTTCGTCATCGGCTTGTCGATTCCGCTGGCCGTGCTGTTCACCTTCGTGCTGATGGGGCTGGGTGGATTGACGCTCAATGTGATCAGTCTCGGTGGCCTGGCGCTGGGAGTGGGCTTGCTGCTCGATAACGCGATCGTCATGCTCGAGAACATCTCGCGCCACAGCGAAAAGCTCGACAAGGATCCGCAGCACGCCGCACATGACGGCGCCCAGGAAGTGATTTCCGCCATCACCGCCGGTACGCTGACCAACCTGGCCGCGGTACTGCCGTTCCTGCTCGTTACCGGCATGGCCGCGTTGGTGTTCCAGGAATTGATCCTGACGATCTCGTTTGCCGTCATTGCCTCGCTGGCTGTGGCGCTGACACTCGTGCCGATGCTCTCGGCCCAGTTCGGCAAGGTGAAGTATCGATCGGGGATCAATCGCACGGCCATCTACCGCGGTTTCGACCAGTTCATCGACTGGCTGATCCTTCGCTACCGCGCCATCCTCAAGCCGATCCTGGCCTGGCGCTGGGCGGTGGTGGCCGCTTCCATCGGCCTGTTCGTGATCGCCGTGCTGGGGATGGGACGGCTGGGTAACGAGTTCCTGCCGCAGCTCGACGACGGCCAGGTCAATATCCGCATTCATCTGCCGCCGGGCACCACGCCGGAGCAGACCGACCAGGCCTCGCGCATGGTCGAGGCCGAGATCCGCGAGATGCCGCATGTCGAGAGCGTGTTCGCCATTGTCGGCGGGCACCTGCACGGCGGCGTGGTCTCCGAGCGCCCCGGCACGGCGCGCATGGACGTGGTGCTCACGGATGCGGCCAACCGACCCGACATGCCGGCCGGCCTGTGGGTGGCCGAGGCACAGGATCGCCTGCAAGCGCTCGACATTCCCAATGCCCGTACCTGGGTGCGTCCGCCACGCATTCCGGGGCTGAACTTCGGTGCCCGCGGCACCGACATGGACCTGATGATCGTCGGCGAGGACCTGGCCACGCTGGAAAACCTGGCGCGCGAAATGGTCGGCGCGCTCGAAGGGCTGACCGGGCTTGAAGACCTGGAGATGGCGCGTGACGACCGCACGCCGCTGCTGAGCGTGGAGGTCGATCGCGACCGTGCCGCCGCCCTGGGGCTGAACGTCGGCGAGGTCGGCCGCTCGCTGCGCGACGCGGTGACGGGTGCCATTCCCACCCGCTACCAGACCGGCGTCAATGAATACGATGTGCGCGTGCGACTGCCGCGCGAAGTCACCGGCGATGAGCAGCAGCTCAGCCAGATCATCGTCTCGTCCGGCAACGGCCGGGTTGTGCAGCTGGGCGATGTCGCCCACTTCGACATGGGTGAGGGACCGGCCCATATCGAGCGTGAGAACCAGGTACGAGTCCAGCGCGTGACCGGCAACTTCAACACCGCGCTCAATGATGCCGGCTCGATCATGAGCGAGATCCGTGAGCGCGTCGAGGCGATGGACATTCCCGACCAGTACGGACTGATCTTCGCCGGCCAGTTCGAGACGGTGGAAGAAACCGACCGCGAGATGACCACGGTCATCCTGTTGGCCCTGTTCCTGGTTTTTGTGGTGCTGGCCGTGCAGTACGAGCGCCTGTCCAACCCCATGGTGATCATGGCCGCCGCGCCCTTGAGCCTGATCGGTGTCGTGAGCATGCTCGCAATCACCGGCACGCCCTTGTCGGCGCCGGCATTTCTTGGCGTGATCCTGCTGATCGGCATCGTCGTCAACAACGCCATTCTGCTGGTGGAGTACATCGAGCGCGGGCGCCGGCGCGGGCTGTCCACGCCTGATGCCGTGGTCGAGGCCGGCGGTATTCGTCTGAGGCCCATCCTGATGACCACGCTGACGACCGTGGCCGGGATGATTCCGCTGTCCACCGGCATGGGCTCGGGGGCGAACCTGATGCAGCCGCTGGCCATTGCCGTGATCGGCGGTCTGCTGGTGGCCATGGTGCTGACGCTGTTCCTGATTCCCTGCCTGTACGTGATCGTGCAGAACGCCAGCGACTGGCTGATCGAGAAGCTGACCGGCAAGCGACCGGATCCGACGATGGGGGGTCGCGCTGAGGTGCAACCGGGCTGAGCAGGGGGGAAATCGGTCCGCTTAACGCGGCGGGTCGATGTTGCCGGCGACGGAGTTGTTGAGGCGGAACCAACCGGTAATGCTGGCCCGGTGGGTGCGGGCAGGCAACACTTCGTGCGGGATTTCCTCGCTCATGAACAACGCCATGGTGCCCGCGCAAGGCTGGATGCGGATGATCTCGTCGTCGCTGTCGGGTTGGTAGAGAACCAGCTCGCCGCCGTCGCCGGGCTGCCAGCGCTCGTTGAGGTAGATCACCACCGAGACGATCCGGTTGGCCGCCCCGCGGAAGCTGTCGTAGTGGCGTCGATAGAAGCCGCCGGGCGGGTAATGGGCGAAGTGGCCCTCGAACTCGAACAGGCCCAGGAACAGCTCCCGATTGAGATTCAACCGCAATTCTTCCATGCGGTCGAGCAGGCGCCGCTGCATGGGGCGTTCGCGTGTCAGCCAGAAAATTCGGTCGCGGCGGATGTCGCTGTCGAGCTGGAAATCGTTCTCGCGGCCGATGCCGGCGCGCTCGAAGCGCTCCTGCTCGACCAGCTCGATCAACTCCGAGCGTAGCGCCCCGAGCAGGTCGCCGCACACGATGTTTTCACCGGCCCACCAGCCCCGCTGGTGTAACCCGCTGGTCGCTGCGAGGATGTTGCACGCCGAGACTACGGCGTTCACCGCAGGGGCTCCGGCAGGCGCAGTGGTGGTTCGGCCATTTCTCCGAGTTGTTCCTTCAATTGTTCGATCACGGTTTCCCAGTGCCGGTCCTCGCCAAACCATGGAAAGGCTGCGGGAAAGGCCGGGTCATCCCAGCGCCGCGCCAGCCAGGCCTGATAATAGACCATTCGCAGTGTTCGCAGCGGTTCGACCAAGTGTAGTTCCCGAGCGTCGAAGTCGTGAAACTGGCGGTACTCGGCCAGCAGCCATCCCATTTGCTGCTCGCGTTCAAGCCGGTCGCCGGAGATCAGCATCCACAGGTCCTGGATGGCCGGGCCGGTGAGGCAGTCGTCAAGATCGACAAAGTGGGCCTGGTCGTCACGCCAGAGGATGTTGCCCGGGTGGCAGTCGCCGTGCAGGCGCAGCTCGCGCACGTCGCCGGCGCGTGAGTACGAGGCCCGGATGGCCTCCAGGAGCTGCCCGCACAGCTGTTCGAAGGGCTTTTCCAGGTGGAAGGGCAGCCAGTCGTTGTCAAGCAGCCATTGCACCGGCGCTTCACCGCGATTGGTGACGGTCAAGTGGGCGCGGTGTTTGAAGGAGGCCGACGCGCCGATGGCATGCATGCGTCCCAGTACCCTTCCAAGATGACGCAGGGTCGGTTCGTGTGCCAGTTCCGGGGCATGACCGCCGCGGCGGGGGAATACGGTGAAACGAAAGCCCTTATGCCGGTGCAGGGTGGCGCCGTCGAAGGCCAGCGGAGCAACCATCGACAGGCCGCCGTCGAGCAGTTCGGCGGCAAAACGGTGTTCCTCCTCGATGGCGTCGTCCGTCCAGCGGCCGGGGCGGTAGAACTTGACCACCACGGGTTCGCGTTCATCCAGCCCGACCTGCCAGACCCGGTTCTCGTAGCTGCCCAGGGCCAGCAAACGGCCGTCCGTCAGCAATCCCAGGCTCTCGATCGATTCCAGGACAACTTCCGGACCGAGGCCGGCAAATGGGCGCGCGGCCTGGTCAGGCAAGGTTTTCTCCGTTCGTCTGCACGCTGGTGTCCCTCGTTGGCTTATTATGATTTGTATGGCCGACCGGCGACTTGTCGCCAACAGTGTCGGCAGATTCGCATAAGGAGCATTGTGGCATGAAAATGCGCGCCTTCGTTCTGGCGGTCATCCTGGGCGCTGCCGGCGGTGCCCTTGCCGCCGACGATCCCGATCGCGAGGAACGCAAGCGACAGCAGGAGGAACTGCAGGAGTTGTCTTGCCGAGACGAGATGGATCGGCCCGAGAGCTGGCTGGATCGCTCGCACTCCTACCTGGGTCAACGCTTGTGCGAACCGGCTGCCTGGTTCGATGGTTTCTTCGGGGACGAGCGTGCCCTCGAAGAAAACCCGGTCGGGACCTTTTTCCGCTTTCGCAATTCCGTGCTTTGGGACCAGACCGAGGGCACGAGCCTGGGTCTTCAGGTCCGCGCCAACATCGTCCTGCCGCGGGTGTCGGAACGCCTGCGCCTGCTGATCAGCCGTGACGAGGATCTCAGCGGCGAGTTCGGCGACGGCCCGCCGGTCGGCGATCCCGATGATCGCACCCGCCTGGGCCTGCGTTTCCTGGCCGCTGAGCGGGCGCGCAGCCGTTTCGATGTCGACGGCACGGTGCGCGTAAGCGGCACCGAGCTCAATCCGCGCGTGCGCGGTCGCTATCGCTACGTCCAGGGACTCACCACGCACACCCTGGCACGTGCGACCCAGTCGGTCTTCTGGGAACGAGAGGACGGGGTCGGCACGACCTCGCGCTTGGACTGGGAGTGGCTGCCCGACCGCGACCGCCTGCTGCGCTGGACCGGGCAGGGCACATGGTCGGAGGCCTCGCGCGGTGTGGATTGGCGCAGCGCCCTGGTCGATTTTCGTCAACTCGATTCCCGTACGGCCCTGCGCGGTGAGTTGGGCGCGTTCGGTTTCACCCACCCGAAGTTCAGTGTCGAGGAGTACTTTGTCGCCCTGCGCTACCGGCGCCAGTTCCTGAGGCACTGGCTGTTCTTCGAGATCCAGCCCGAGCATGCCTGGCCGCGTGATTTCGA
>SKZJ01000047.1 GCA_007127425.1 Wenzhouxiangella sp. | reverse complement strand
TGCGCCAGGCAGTGGCCGAAAAACGTGCTGCTGAACAGGACCTTGCCCAGGCCGAACTGATGCTCGAACGCACTGTCGTTCGAGCCCCCTTCAACGGCGTGGTCAGCGCACGCCTGATCGGACTCGGTGCATTGGCAGCGACCGGAACCCCGTTGATCGAACTGATCGCCATCGACGAAATCGAGGTGGTGGCCAACGTGGCCCCGAAACTCGTTGCGGGACTGAAACAGGCGCGCGAGATCCGCTTTGTCAGCGGCCCACACAGCGAGCCGGTGCAATTGGCCAGAGTCTCTCCGGTCATCAGCCGCAACTCGCGCCAGCAGCAGGTACGTCTGATCTTTGCCGGAGAGCCGGCCGCCCCCGGCAGTGACGGACGCATCGCCTGGACCGATCCTTCCCCGGCTATTCCGGCCGACTATGTCGTGCGCCGGAATGGTGTGCTGGGGGTATTGATTCTCGATGGTGCCGGGAGTCATGCCGACTTCATCGAGCTTCCGGCCGCGGATGCCGGACGGCCGACATCGGTCGACCTGCCAGCTGACACCTTGCTGATCGACCAGGGGCGGATGCGCATCCAGCCTGGAGATCCGGTGGGCCTGCAGTAACCGACTGCCAACTCATCATGCTCAAGACGCTCTACAGCAATCACGCCCTGGCCAATGTCTGCATGGCTGTCGTCCTGGTCATGGGTGTGGCCGCCTACCTGGTGATGCCGCGCGAACAGGATCCGGAAATCAATTTCAACTGGATCAACATGACGACCGTGCTGCCTGGCGCATCGGCCGAGGATGTTGAACGGCTGATCACCGATCCGCTTGAAGAGGCCATCGCCCGTTTGCAGGATGTGCGTTTCGTGGTGTCGTCGAGCCGTGAGAACGTGTCCAACATCCTGGTGCGCTTCCAGGAAATCCCGGAGCGTGAGTTCGAGCGACGCGTGTCCGACCTCAGGCGCGAAGTGCAGGCCATGGTCAACGAGGAACTGCCGCCCGAGGCCCGCGACCCCAGCATCATGGAGATCACCACCTCCAGCGGCTTCCCCACCGCCATCGTGCTATTGGTCGGCCAGGCCGACGACGACGAATTGCGACGCGTGGCTCGCCGCACCCGGCAGGATCTCGAACGATTTCCGGCGGTCGACCGGATCCTCGCACAGGGTCTGAACAATCCCGAACTACAGGTGTTATTCGACCCGGCTGCGCTGGCCGCCCGCAACCTCAGCGGCCTGGATGTGGCCAACGCCGCAGCACGCTGGTACCGCGACGTATTTGCCGGACGGGTCAGCACCGAATCCGGCCAATGGCTGTTGCGCGCCGAAGGCCGGGCCATTGCACCGGCCGACCTGGAGGACTTCACCATCGGCCTTCCCGACAGCGACCAGGTGGTGCGCTTCGACGAGATTGCCCGCCTGCGCATGGGCTCGAGCATCCCCGAACAGCTGGTCAGTTACCGAGACCGCCCGGCAGTCATGCTATCGGTCAACAAGCGCGCCCACACCAACACCCTTGATCTGATCCGCGATATCAATGCCTATATCGAGCGCAACAATCCGGTATTGGCCGAGCAGGGCATGCAACTGGTGCTGGCCGACGACCAGACCGTGCCGACCCGCGAAGCCATTTCCATCATGCGCAACAATGCGCTGCTCGGCCTGGTGCTCGTATTGCTGGTGTGCTGGCTGTTTCTCGCCACCCGCATCGCACTGCTGGTGGCGCTGGGCCTGATCGTTTCCGTCAGTGGGTCACTGGCCGTTCTGCATGCCACCGGATTCACGCTCAACATCACCGTGCTGCTCGGCCTGGTGATCGTGCTGGGCATGCTGGTCGATGTTTCAGTGGTCATGGTTGAAGCCATCTACTACCGGCTGCGCCGCGGCCACAACGCAATGAATGCCGCGATTCGCGGGCTCAAGGAAGTGGGCATACCGCTGACCGCTTCGGTACTGACCACCATCGCCGCTTTTCTGCCGCTGATGCTGATGCCGGGTATCGTCGGCAAGTTCATGTTCGTGGTGCCTTTCGTGGTGTCGGTGGGCTTGCTGATCTCACTGATCCAGGCGTTCTGGATCCTGCCCACACAGGTCGTGCATAGCCGCTATCGCCCGCAAACCAACCCGAACGACCGGCGCGCGCGCTTTACCCGCATGGTGCGCATCCGTTACGTGCGCGCGCTGGCCTACGTCATTCGACGGCCCAAGCGCTTCCTGTCCGGTGCCGCGCTGGCCATGCTGTTTGCCGTCGCCGCGGTTTTCGCCGGCCTGGTGCGGCTGGAGTTCTTCGCCTTCGATCCGATCCGGCTGTTCTATGTCCAGGTCACCATGCCGGCTGACAGCTCCCTGGACGACACCCTCGAACAGGTACGCCTGGTCGAGCAGCGGGTTCGGGAACGGCTGCAACCCGACGAGGCACGCAGCGTCATCAGCCTGTCCGGCGTGCAGTTCACCGACATCGAACCGCTGTTCGGCGACCAGTACGGTCAGGTTGTGGTGCCTTTGAATCCACAGGATGGCGGACGCACGCTCGACGAGATCATCGATGGCATGCGCGATCACGTCATAGCCACTCCGGTCGACGGCAACATTTCCTTCCTGCGTCTGTCCGGCGGGCCGCCGGTGCAGCAGCCGATCAATGTCAAGGTCCGTGCCGACGATTTCGACGAACTGCGCCGCGCCACCGACGCCGTGCGTGACCTGGTTGCCAACCTGCCAGGCACGCGCGACATCTCCGATGACCGGGTGCCGGGCCGTTCCGAGCTGGTCATGCGCCTGGATCGCGACTTGCTCGCGCGCACCGGCTTGCCGGCCGATGCCGCCGGACGCCTACTGCGGCTGCATGTCGATGGCGAGGTGGTCGGCTTCACCCGCCAGGCCGGGGACCGTTACGAGTTGCGCGTTCAGGCAGAACGTCCCCGGCGGCCACAGGATCCGATCCAGGTACTCAACGATCCGGTCGCCCTGCCCGGCGGCATACAGACCCGGCTCGGTGCGCTGGTCGATGTCAGCACCGGCGAAGCCCCGGGCGTCATTCGTCACTACAACCTGCGCCGTACAATTGCGGTGGAAGCCGATATCGACCGCAACGTGACCAATACGGTCGAGGTCAACCGGGCCATTGCCCGTGAGTGGGAAACGATTCGCGACCGCTTTCCGGGTGCTGATCTGGACTTCACCGGCGAGCTTGATGACATCGAGGAATCGCTGGAGGCCATGTACATCCTCTTCCTGCTTGGCATCGGGTTGATCTACCTGATCCTGGCGACCCAGTTCCGCAGCTATTTTCAGCCCTTTCTGATTCTGATGACCGTGCCGATGGCATTCACCGGTGTGGTCTTCGGGCTGCTTGTTTCGAACAATCCGCTGAGCCTGTACACCATGTACGGCATCATTGCGTTGGCCGGAATCGCGGTCAACGCCGCCATCGTCCTGATCGATGCCGCCAACCAGCGGCTGGCCGCCGGCATGCGGCCCCTGCACGCCACCGTCTACGCCGCCCGCCGCCGAGTGATACCGATCCTGATGACCACCGCCACGACCATCGCGGGACTGCTGTCGCTGGCACTGGGGCTGGGGGGAAGATCGCTGTTGTGGGGGCCGGTTGCCGTAACCCTGGTCTGGGGCCTGACCGTCTCGGCCTTGCTGACCCTGTTCGTGATTCCGCTGCTGTATCGCCTGTTCATGCGCGGTGTCAGTGGTACCGAGCAATGATATCGAGTGTTATGAGCCGGGGTACAGGGGTACACTTGGGTTAAGCCTTGCCTTGCGGGTCTGTCCGTCATGCCGACCAACGATGAAGACTGGCGCCAGCGCCTGACACCCGAGCAGTACCGAGTCACCCGCGAAGCGGGCACGGAACCGCCGTTCTCCGGGGAGTACAACGAGCATTTCGAAGAGGGGGTCTACCACTGCGTGTGCTGCGACCACCCGCTGTTCGACTCCGGCTCCAAGTTTCACTCCGGCTGCGGCTGGCCCAGCTTCGACTCCGAACTCGATGAAGCCGGTATCGAGCAGCGCGCCGACACCTCCCACGGCATGCGCCGTGTCGAACTGCTGTGTTCCAACTGCAAGGCCCACCTGGGTCACATCTTCGACGATGGCCCGCCGCCGACCGGCAAGCGCTATTGCATCAACTCCGCTGCGTTGACATTCAAAGGTGGCAGGGGCTAGCTCCCCTACCCGACAAGTATCCCCGCCCAAGCGGCGTTGAGCAGCGAGACGATGGTGCCGCCGAGCACGGCCTTGAGCCCCAGCTGGGCGATATGCGGGCGGCGTGAGGGGGCGATGCCGCCGATGCCGCCGATCTGGATG
>SKZJ01000035.1 GCA_007127425.1 Wenzhouxiangella sp. | reverse complement strand
GAGGAGTTCGTTCAGCGGGTCTGGCAGTGGAAGGAAGAATCGGGCTCGACCATCACTTCGCAGATGCGCCGGCTGGGTGCTTCGGCCGACTGGTCGCGCGAGCGCTTCACCATGAACCCGGGCCTGTCCGAGGCCGTGGTCGAAACCTTCGTGCGCCTGTTCGAGGAAGGCAAGATCTACCGCGGCCCGCGCCTGGTCAACTGGGACCCGGTGCTGCAGACCGCCATCTCCGATCTTGAAGTGGTCAACAGCGAAGAACAGGGCAAGCTGTGGTCGATCCGCTACCCGCGCACCGACGGCAAGGGCGACGTCATCGTCGCCACCACCCGCCCCGAAACCCTGCTCGGCGATACCTGCGTGGCGGTACATCCAGACGACGATCGCTACCGCGACCTGGTGGGCAAGACCGTCGAACTGCCGCTGACCGGACGACAGATCCCGGTGGTGGCCGACGAATACGTCGACATGGAATTCGGTACCGGCTGCGTCAAGATCACACCAGCCCACGACTTCAATGACTGGGAAGTCGGTGCACGCCACAACTTCGAACCGATCAACATCTTCACCCCGACGGCCGAAATCAGCGACAACGCGCCCGAAGTCTACCGCGGCATGGATCGCTTCGAAGCGCGCAAGCACATCATCGAGGATCTGAAAGCACAGGAACTGTTGGTCGAGGAAAAACCGCACACCCTGATGGTGCCCAGGGGCGACCGTTCGGGCCAGATCATCGAGCCGTTTCTCACCGACCAGTGGTTCGTGAAGATGGACGAGCTCGGCCAGATCGGGCTCGACGCCTTTGAAAACGGCGATATCGAATTCGTGCCCGGCAACTGGATCAACACCTATCGCCACTGGATGGAGAACCTCCAGGACTGGTGCATCTCGCGCCAGTTGTGGTGGGGCCACCGCATCCCGGCCTGGTACGACGAACAAGGCAACATCTACGTCGGCCGCTCCGAAGAAGAGGTGCGCGAGAAACACGCCTCACGCCTCACGCCTGACACCGCACTCGTACAGGACAAGGACGTCCTCGAAACATGGTTTTCCTCCGCGCTCTGGGCCCACTCCACCCTGGGCTGGCCGGACGAAGAAAGGATGCAGCAGGAAGGCTACGACCGCTACCTGCCCACCTCGGTGCTGATCACCGGTTTCGACATCATCTTCTTCTGGGTCGCGCGCATGGTCATGATGACCAGCCACTTCACCGGCAAGGTGCCGTTCGAGCAGGTCTACATCACCGGCCTGATCCGCGACCGCGACGGCCAGAAGATGTCGAAGTCCAAGGGCAACATCCTCGACCCCATCGACCTGATCGACGGCATCGATCTCGAGACGCTGGTGACCAAGCGCACCAGTGCCATGATGCAGCCCAAACTGGCAAAGAAGATCGAAAAGGCCACGCGCGAGGAATTCCCCGACGGCATTCCCGCCTTCGGTGCCGATGCCCTGCGTTTTACCTTCACCGCACTGGCCGGCCACGGCCGCGACATCAAGTTCGACCTGGGCCGCTGCGAGGGCTACCGCAACTTCATCAACAAGCTCTGGAACGCGGCGCGCTTCACGCTGATGAACACCGGCGAGGACAAGCTGCCGGCCCCGACTGAAGGTGAACTCGACGTCCTTTCGCGTTGGATCCTGTCACGACTGTCAGAGACCGTCGTGGAAGTGGACAAGTCACTGGCCGACTACCGCTTCGACCTGGCCGCCAAGGCACTCTACGAATTCGTCTGGCACGAGTTCTGCGACTGGTACCTGGAGTTATCCAAGCCGGCGCTGGCCGAGGATGCGGACGAAGCCACTGCACGCGCCACGCGCCACACCCTGGCCACCGTGCTCGAACGTACCCTCAGGCTGCTGCATCCGTTCATCCCCTTTGTCACCGAGGAGATCTGGCAGAAGGTGCATGTGCCGGCTGGTGTCACCGCCGACACCATCATGGCCACAGACTGGCCCGAAGTCCGGGCCATTGACGAGCGCGCCGTAGCCGACGCCGAATGGCTCAAGGCCATCATCTCCGCCATCCGGTCGGCGCGCACCGAACTCAACCTGGCACCGGGCAAGCCCATGCCGCTGATGGTGCAACTCGGCGAGTCCTCCGACCACGAACGACTGGAACGCTTCGATACCCTGATCCGCCGCCTGGCCCGCATCGAGACCATCGAGCGGGTCGACGACGACCGCGACAGCGGCGACTGCGCCGTCGCCCTGGCCGGTCATCTTCGACTGCTGATCCCGCTGGCCGGCCTGGTCGACATCGGCGAGGAACTGGCCCGCATCAACAAACAGCTCGAACGTGAACGCAAGGGCCTGGAGCAGGCGCAAAAGAAGCTCGCCAACGAACGATTCGTGGACAACGCGCCGGCCGAAGTCGTCGACAAGGAACGTCAGCGCCTGACCGACCACCAGGCCACCGTGTCCGAACTCGAAGCGCAGGTCAGAAAGCTTGAAGCGCTTTGACGCTCCGAGAGAACCCATGCTTGACGTCCTGCCCCGTCTCGGCTATCAAGAAGGTCGAGAGACACGAAGACCATTAGAGCAAGTGGTGCGATCATGAACGATCACAGGACGCCGGAAACCAACCCCCTGGCCATCATCAGCCTGGTCTTCGGAATTCTGGGTTGGACCCTGCTCCCTTTTATCGGCATGATTGTGGCCATCGTCACCGGGCATCTTGCGCTTGGACAGATCCGGCAGTCCGCCGGTACCCAGAGCGGCGATGGGCTGGCCATTGCCGGCCTGGCACTGGGCTACGTGGCCCTGGCGGTCAGCCTGATGGTCCTGATCCTGCTCGCATTCGGGATCAGCGTGCTCTTTTTCCTCGCCTGAGCCTGAACCCGGCCCGCAACAGCGCAACCGCCACCAGGCATCCGGTCTATTGGGCCCGACTCAAAGCAGGATGATCACCAGCAGGATCGGGATGCCTGCAATCAGTGCAGAAAGCCAGATCAGCGTCCACCACGGGAAGGGTTTCTTCGGAGTGGTTTCGAGTTGCTCGTGCAGCCACACTCGCAGCAGTTCGGTATTGCGGGTGTTGGCCTTGTAGATGGCGTCGAAGGCATCGCCGATGACCGGAATGAGCCCGCCGAAGAATTCGATGAGCATGTTGCCGATCATGCGCAGTTGCACCCGCCGACTGGCCTTGACCCGCCGCGCCTCGCGCAGCACGTAGAGCGAGAGCACCAGACCGATGAAGTCGCCGATGCCCGGCACCAGGCCGATCAGCGGGCTCAACCCAAAACGGAAGCTGGTAAACGGAATGCGGAAATTGCTGTCGGTCCAGAAACTGAAGCGATCCAGCCGGTCCAGAGTGTCCTGGTGCAACTCACGTTCGGCGGGAGTGGGCATGAGAATGAGTAGTTTGATTTGCCAGCAAGCCAACCGCTAGGATAAGTCAAACAAGCGGCCCTCAGCGAGGCCTTCCCCAGCCCAGACCCGGCCATGCAAGGCCGGGCTACTCGCCTGCCCCCAAAACACTCGGTGTAGGCCGGCGCTGCGTCGCCGGCGTTTCGGTTAATCCAGCCGCCGCTCCAGATGCTCGCGCAGGCGGGCCAGGCTCGCCTCGTCCCAGCCATCCGGTTCGATCAGCGCATGCCAGGCATCGAGGTAGTCTCCGACGGCATATTCGTGGCCGTAACCGCGCGGTGATCGGCCCGCGCCCATGTCGGCGGCCAGTTGCAGCATGGTGACCACCGGGAACCAGCGCAGGTCATCGGACACGTCCGGGCCGCGCGGCTCGCGCATCCAATCCGGTTCGCGGAAAAAGGAATCGGGCGAGAGAAAGGTGATCGGATCGCTCGCGTACTGCAAAAAGGCGATGCGGAAATTGCCCCAGGGGGCACGGCCTTCCTCCAGCCCACCATGCTGGTTGGCAAAGCGGATCACCGAGTCGTCGCGAAAGCGCGGCAGCCATTCCGGCGATCCGGGCACGCGTTGCTCGGTGGCCCTGCGCCAGGTTTCGGCGCGAAACGGCGGCCCGCTCCACAGCGCCCCCTCGAAGGGGTCGTCGATGATGTCGTAGAAATCGAAGGAACGGTCGGAGTTCATGGCCCCGAGACTGAGGCCAAACAGAAACAGCCGCGGACGCCGATCGGCCGGCAGACCGGTCCAGTGCCCGTAAACGGCCTGGAACAGCGCCTTTGCGTTCTCGACCCCGTAGGCGCCTTCGGACACCAGCGCCAATGGACTGGGCAGATAGGAATACTGCATGGCCACGCTGGCGATATCGCCGCGAATCAAGAACTCCACCGGCTCGATCGCCGCCGGATCGACCCAGACGGTGCCGGTGGGTGTGACCAGCACCAGCATCTCGCGCTCGAAG
>SKZJ01000097.1 GCA_007127425.1 Wenzhouxiangella sp. | reverse complement strand
CACTTCAGAGTCATCTCATGACTCAGGTGGTTCCTATGCGAATCCTCGTCACCGGCGGCGGTGGTTTTCTCGGTCAGGCGATCGTGCGGCAGTTGCTCGAGCGCGGCGACACGGTGTCGGTCATCAACCGCTCGGCCTACCCGGAACTGGAGGCATTGGGGGTGACCTGCCATCGCGGTGATATCGCCGATGCAAAGGCCGTGCTCAAGGCAAGCGACGGTGTCGAGGCGGTCATTCACGTGGCGGCCAAGGCCGGGCCGGGACTGTACGCGCCGGATTTCGTCGCTGCCAATGTTACCGGCACGCAGAACGTGCTCGACGCCTGCCGTCGGCACGGCATTCGATACCTGGTTTACACCTCGTCACCCAGCGTGGTGCATGGCGGCGGTGATATCGACGGGGGTGACGAGTCGCTGCCGTATCCGGATCATTTCCCGGCACCGTACCCGGCGACCAAGGCCGAGGCCGAAAAGAGGGTGCTGGCGGCCAGCGGTGATGAGCTGAAAGTCTGCGCTCTGCGTCCGCACTTGATCTGGGGGCCGGGCGACAACCAGTTGCTCCCGCGCCTGATCGAAAAGAACCGGGCGGGTCGTTTGCGCCTGCCGGCGCCGGAGAAACTGATCGATACGGTCTACATCGACAATGCCGCCCGCGCCCATGTGCTCGCACTGGACAACCTCGCCGGCGAGGCCACGGCGGCCGGCAAGGCCTATTTCATCTCCAACGGCGAGCCGCTGCCGGTCTACGATATTCTCTCTCGCCTGCTCCAGGCCTATGGCGAGACGCCGAAGATCAGCAAGGTGCCGAAGTCGGTGGCCATGGCCGTGGCCACGGTGGTGGAGGGCATCTGGCGAGCGCTGAAAAAACGCAGCGACCCGCCGCTGGCCCGCTTTGTCGTCGAACATCTGGCAACCGCCCATTGGTACGATCTGAGCGCGGCGAAACGCGACTTGGGGTATGAGCCCGAAATCAGTATCGCCCAGGGACTTGAGCGGTTGTCAGCGCAGGTAAGGGAGAAACGCAAGACGTGAAACGTAAAATGGGGGATAAGTCTTTGCTGTTGTCTTGAGTACTTGGCCAACGGCAGGGCCTTGCCATTGGCCACCACCCCTTTTGCAAAAGCACCGTCGTCGCCTCGTTTCACGTTTTACGTTTTCCGACCGAGCAACGAACCAACGAGTCAACGAACAATCACACCCGCCAGCAACCATACACCGACGACCGCAAAAACCACCGCGCTCACCCAGTGAAACAGCCGATGCGGAATGCGGCGCTCGAGTTTCCAACCAGCCCAGATCACCGGCAGGTTGACCAGGATGCCGCCGGCGGCCGCGCCGAGACCAACTTTCCAGGCCGGTTCGAAGGCGATGGCCAGGCCGATGGTGGCCAATTGGCTCTTGTCGCCCAACTCCATGACCGAGAAGGCAACCAGTGCCGTGACGAAGGCGCTGCGGGCACCGACCCTGACGCTGGCGGTATCCGACGGGCGGGCGCGCGAGAACACGGTCCAGGCCGCGATCAGCAGAAAGCCGATGGCCACCACCGAGGTCAGCAGTCGGTCGGGAACGAAGCGATCAATCCAGGCACCACCGAAGGCGGCCAGCGAATGCATCGCTCCCAGCGCGCAGCTCATTCCCGCCGCTACGGCCACTGGCCGTCGGAAACGGCTGGAAAGCATCAGTGCCAGTAGTTGGGTCTTGTCGCCCAGCTCGGCGATGGCGATGATCGCCATGGCGATAAACAGTGGTTCCATCAGCGCCGACGGATCCGGCGGTTGACACGTTCGATGAGGGAGCGGTCGAGCAAGTGCCGGTCGGCCGCGTCGATATTGTCGTAGCCACCGTACTTGAGTTTGATCCAGCTGTTGCGATCGATTCGGCACATGTAGTTGAACAGGCGCTGATTGATCGGGTGCCAGCCCGACCGCCTGACCACTGCGGTGCCGAGGTCGATAATGATCGGGTCACCGTCGGCACTGACCATGACATTCTGGCGACTCTTGAGGTCACCATGGGCGACACCGCGAGCATGCATGCGTTCGATTTGCCTGAGCAATCGGCGGAAGAAGTGTTGCCGATCCGGTGGGTCAGCATGTTTGAGTGGTCTGGCGTGCAGGTATTCCAGTGCCAGGTAGTGGCCCTGAAACAGTCCGAAGCAATGTGCAAAACCGTCAATGCCGGCCACACGCTGGTAAGCCCGATATTCGCGCCGCAATGCCGTGGTGAACAGCCAGCGAGTCGGGCCGCTCCCGCTCGGTATCTTGACCGCCAGATCCTGCTGCATGCCGCTGACTCGCACGATGAGTCCCTGGGTGCTGCGTGCGATCACCGGGTGCCTTGCCGGATCGAAGTCGGCGAACAGGGTTTCAAGGGCGGCCGATTCAGGGGCGGCGTGATTCATTAGGCAATCATAGCGGATCACCCGGATCGTCAGGCTCGCACTGAAACAAACCGGTAAAATGCGCGCCCCGGGGTCGAAAACCATGCCTGTGAACCCCACAATACGCACATCCACCTGTTTCGTCTGGAATTAGAGCCATGCCGATTTACGAATACCGTTGCCAGTCTTGTGGCCACGAACTGGAAAAACTGCAAAAGATGTCCGATCAGCCGCTGGTCGATTGCCCTGAGTGTGGGCAGCCGCAATTGCAGAAGTTGATATCGGCGGCCGGGTTCCGTCTCAAGGGCGGCGGCTGGTACGAGACCGATTTCAAGAAGGACGGCAAGCGCAACCTGGCCGGCGATGCCGGCGGCAAGAGCGAATCGAAAAGTGATTCGAAGGGCGATTCCAAGAGTGATTCGAACAGTGGTTCGAAAAGTGACGGCAGTTCGAGTGCAGGCGGCAGTTCATCGACTTCCGGCAAGAGCGATTCGGCCGGGAAGGCAGCCTGATGCGGACACAGCTGTGCGGACAAGTCAGTGAATCCCAGGCCGACCAGACCATCGCCGTTTGCGGCTGGGTCAATCGGGCGCGAGACTTCGGCGGGCTGATCTTCATCGGCCTGCGCGACCATGCCGGCGTGTTGCAGGTGGTGGTCGAGCCTGACAATGCCGAGGCGTTTGCCGTGGCCGAGAAGCTCAGGAACGAGTACTGCGTGCGCATTACCGGCAAGGTGCGCATGCGCCCGGAAAGCCAGTGGAACGACGATATGGCCACCGGCAAGGTCGAACTGCTGGCCGATTCCGTCGAACTGCTCAACGCCAGCGCGCCGTTGCCGCTGCTGATGACCGACGAGGACGGCGAGGAAGTGCGGCTGAAGTACCGCTACCTCGACCTCAGGCGCGAGCGGCTGCAGAAGAATCTGCGATTACGCGCGCGCCTGAACAGCGCCATTCGTGCCAGCCTGGAAGCCCAGGATTTCGTCGATACCGAAACCCCCATCCTGACCCGGGCCACGCCCGAGGGCGCGCGCGACTACCTGGTGCCCAGTCGTGTGCATCCGGGCAGTTTCTTCGCCCTGCCGCAGTCGCCGCAGATCTTCAAGCAGTTGTTGATGATGAGCGGGCTGGATCGCTACTACCAGATCGCACGCTGCTTCCGCGACGAAGACCTGCGCGCCGACCGCCAGCCGGAGTTCACCCAGCTCGACCTGGAAATGTCGTTTGTCGAGGAAGCCGACGTGCAGGGCGTGGCCGAAGGCATGATCCGAGACGTGTTCAAGCAGGTGCTCGGAGTTGAGCTGCCCGACCCGTTCCCGCGCATGGGCTGGGACGAGGCCATGGCGCGCTACGGCTCCGACAAGCCGGACCTGCGCATCGCCATGGAGCTGGTGACCATCTGCGAGCATGTTCGCCACGTCGAGTTCAAGGTCTTCTCCGGTCCGGCCAACGATCCGCAATCGCGCGTGGCCGCGCTGAAGGTGCCCGGTGGCGCGCAACTGTCGCGGAAGCAGATCGACGAGTACACCGAGTTCGTCGGCCGTTACGGCGCGAAGGGACTGGCCTGGATGAAGGTCAAGGACGCCGCCGCCGGCCTGGAAGGCGTGCAGTCGCCGGTGGCCAAGTTCCTTGACGAGAAGGCCGTTGCCGGCATCCTGTCGGCCACGGAAGCGGTCGAAGGCGATATCGTCTTCTTCGGCGCCGGCCCGCGCCAGACGGTCAATACCTTCCTCGGCGCACTGCGCCTGAAAGTCGCGCGTGATCTCGACCTGGTCGACAAGGGCTGGAAGCCGCTGTGGGTGGTCGACTTTCCGATGTTCGAGTACGACGACGAGGATCAGCGTTACTACGCCCTGCATCACCCGTTCACCGCTCCGGCCGTGCCCGATGCCGGTGCGCTCAAGGCCGATCCGGTGGGTGCGCTTTCGCGGGCCTACGACATGGTGCTCAACGGCGCCGAGATCGGCGGCGGTTCGATCCGTAT
>SKZJ01000094.1 GCA_007127425.1 Wenzhouxiangella sp. | reverse complement strand
GCGGCGGTGGCGGTGGCGCGACTGACTGGTGGCCCGACCAGCTCAATCTGCGCATCCTGCATCAGCACACGCCCGAATCCGACCCGATGGGCGCGGATTTCGACTACGCGGAAGCGTTCCAGAAGCTGGACTACAAGTCCCTGAAAAGGGACCTCACCGACCTGATGACCGATTCCAAGGACTGGTGGCCGGCCGATTACGGCCATTACGGCGGTCTGATGATCCGCATGGCCTGGCACGCTGCCGGCACCTACCGCACAGCCGATGGTCGTGGCGGCGCCTCGACCGGCAACCAGCGATTCGCACCGATCAATAGCTGGCCCGACAACGGTAACCTGGACAAGGCACGGCGCCTGCTCTGGCCGATCAAGCAGAAGTACGGCAACCAGATTTCCTGGGCCGACCTGTACATCCTCGCCGGCAATGTCGCCCTTGAATCCATGGGCTTCAAGACCTTCGGATTCGGCGGCGGACGTGAAGACATCTGGGGCCCCGAGGAAGACATCTACTGGGGTGCCGAGGACGAATGGCTGGCTACCAGCGATCACCCGAAAAGCCGCTACACGGGCGATCGTGAACTGGAAACCCCGCTGGCCGCCGTGCAGATGGGCCTGATCTACGTCAATCCGGAAGGCCCGGACGGCAACCCCGATCCGCTGGCATCGGCCAAGGACATCCGCGAGACCTTCTCGCGCATGGCCATGGACGACTACGAGACCGTCGCGCTGACGGCCGGCGGTCACACTTTCGGCAAGATGCACGGCGCTGGCGACGTAGAGCATGTCGGTGCCGAACCCGAAGGCGCCCCGATCGAGCAGATGGGTCTGGGCTGGATCAGCAGCCACGGCAGCGGCAAGGGTCGAGACGCCATCACCAGCGGCCTGGAAGGCCCCTGGACGCCTAACCCGACCCAGTGGGATACGGGCTACTTCGACGTCCTGCTGGGCTATGAGTGGGAACTCACCAAGAGCCCGGCCGGGGCCTCCCAGTGGGCACCGAAGAACCTGGCCGAAGAGGACCATGCTCCCGACCCCGAGGATCCCTCAAGGCGCGTATCCATCGTGATGACCACCGCCGACATGGCCATGCGGGAAGATCCGGAATACCGCAAGATCTCCGAACACTTCCACAAGAACCCGGACGAGTTCGCCGATGCTTTTGCCCGCGCCTGGTTCAAGCTGACCCACCGCGACATGGGTCCGAAGGCTCGCTACCTCGGCCCCGAAGTGCCGGATGAGGACCTGATCTGGCAGGATCCGGTGCCGCCGGTCGATCATGATCTGGTCGACGGCAACGACATCGCCGGACTCAAGGACAAGATCCTGGCGTCCGGCCTGTCGGTTCCCGAGCTGGTCAAGACCGCATGGGCCTCAGCCTCGACGTTTCGCGACTCCGACAAGCGCGGCGGCGCCAACGGCGCCCGCATCCGCCTGGCCCCGCAGAAGGACTGGGAAGCCAACGAGCCCGAGAAACTGCAGAAAGTGCTGTCGACCCTGGAAGGCATTCAGAAGGACTTCAACAATGCCCAGTCGGGCAACAAGAAGGTCTCCCTGGCCGACCTGATCGTGCTCGGCGGCTCAGCCGCGGTCGAAAAGGCGGCAAAAGATGCCGGCCACAACATCGACGTGCCCTTCTCGCCGGGTCGAACCGATGCGACCGACGAACAGACCGACATCGATTCGTTCGAGCCGATGAAGCCGGAAGCCGACGGTTTCCGTAACTATCGCCGCACGAAGTTCACCGTCTCCGACGAGGAAATGCTGGTCGACCGGGCTCAATTGCTGACGCTGACCGCGCCGGAAATGACCGTACTGGTCGGCGGCCTGCGCGTGCTCGGCGCCAACCACGGTGACAGCAAGCACGGTGTACTGACCGACAGACCGGGCACATTGAGCAACGACTTCTTCGTCAACCTGGCCGATATGGACCTCGAGTGGCACCCCAGTGCCAACGACGAAGACGTGTTCGAAGGCCGCGACCGCAATAACGGCAACGTCAAGTGGACCGGCACCCGGGTTGACCTGGTGTTCGGCTCCAACTCGCAGTTGCGGGCCCTCGTCGAAGCCTATGCCCAGGAGGATGCGAAGGAGAAGTTCGTTCACGACTTCGTCGATGCCTGGACCAAGGTGATGAACGCTGATCGGTTCGACCTGGACTGATCGACTTCGACACTGCACCAAACCGGACTTGCCGGCGCCCCCTGGGCGCCGGTTTTTTTATGGTCAGTCGGGGTTTCGGGTCAGCACCTTGCCGGGATTGAAAATGCCGTCGGGATCGAAAGCCTGCTTGACCTGCCGCATGAGCTTGATCTCGGCGCTGGAACGACTGTAATGCAGATCGTCGCGTTTGAGCAGCCCGACACCGTGCTCGGCCGATACGCTGCCTTCGAACTTGCGCACCAGTTCAAAGACGCTCGGGCTGAGCCTGCGGCCGGCGGCATGGAAGTCTTCCACGGACCATTCATCGGGACGCAACACGTTCATGTGCAGATTGCCGTCGCCGATGTGGCCGAACCAGACCACATCGAAGTCCGGGTAGTGCTCACCGACCAGCGTATCCAGCGCGTTGAGGAAATCGGGCACACGCGAGACGCGTACCGACAGGTCATTCTTGTACGGCGTTCTTTCGCTGATTGATTCACTGATCGCCTCTCGCCAGCACCAGAGCTCCCCGGCCTGTGCCCCCGACTGGCTGATCGTGCCGTCGGCGACATCACCGGCTTCCAGCAACTTCTCGAACAGCGCCAGCGCGCACTCCTGCCTGGACTGTCCGGGATCGTCGAATTCGACCACGGCGAAGTAAGGGCAATCATCATCCAGGGGAAATGACTCACCGGTCTGCGCGGCCACATGCTCAACTGAGTGCCGGTCGAAAAACTCGAAGGCCGACAGGGTCAGGCCGGCACGCAGTTCGGCGAAGGCCGGCATGACCGCCTCCAGCCCGGTGAAACCCAGCAGCATGACCGACTGCTCCGATGGTGGCTGGATCAGGCCGACGGTGGCCTCGGTGATGATGCCCAGCATCCCCTCCGACCCCACCATCAGGTGGCGCAGGTCCAGCCCGGTGTTGTTCTTGACCAGCCCACGATTCAGTTCGAGCACCTCGCCGGTGCCGGTGACCACGGTCATCCCCCGTACCCAGTCGCGGGTCATGCCGTAGCGCAACACGCGAATGCCGCCGGCGTTGGTGGCAATCGATCCGCCCAGTTGGCTGGAATCGGCCGCCGCCCAGTCGACCGGGTAATACAGCCCCCGGTCGGCGGCCAGGCGTTGCAATTCCCCCACCGGCATGCCGGCCTGGGCAGTAAGAGTGGAGTCGACCGGATCGACATCGATCAGCGCGCGCATCTTCTCCATCGATACGACAATCTCACCGTCGGCCGCAACGGCCCCGCCGGACAATCCGGTGCGTCCGCCGCTGGGCACCAGCCGGCGTCCGGTCTGCCGCGCCCAGTGCACCAGTTCGACCACCTCGTCTGTACTTTTCGGAAACGCGATGGCTTCGGGCCGCGGCGTCCAGAACCGGGTCCAGTCGCGCCCGTAATGGCGCAGGCTTTCAGGGTCGGTAAGAAGTTCGATGCGATCAGTGAGGACCATGCTCGCATTATGGCTTGATTGATTCACGGTTTGTGACCAAACTTGGAGTCTCCCCACTTTCCCAAGGACCACGCTCTGAACATGAGCGAAAAGCCGCACTCACTGTCCAAGGACAAGATCAATTTCCTGTTGCTCGAAGGCATCCACGAACGGGCCGTGGATAGCATCCGCCGCGCCGGATACAGCCGCCTCCGGGTCGAATCCACCGCCCTTGCCCCCGATGAACTGAAACAGGCCCTGGCCGGCGTGCACTTTCTCGGCATTCGTTCGCGCAGTCAGATCAACGCCGACGTACTCGAGCAGGCCGACCGCCTCACCGCCATCGGCTGCTTCTGCATCGGCACCGACCAGGTCGATCTCTCCGCGGCTCGTCAGCGCGGTATCCCCGTGTTCAATGCGCCCTACGCCAACACCCGTTCAGTCGCCGAATTGGTGCTGGCCGAAATCATCATGCTGATGCGCGGCGTCCCGGCCAAGAACGCGGCCGCCCATCGCGGCCAGTGGCTGAAGACGGCGAAAGGCTCCCATGAAGTGCGCGGCAAGACGCTGGGCATCGTCGGCTTCGGCCACATCGGCTCACAGCTCGGCATCCTCGCCGAAGGCCTGGGCATGAACGTGATCTTCCACGATATCGTCGACAAACTCAGCCTGGGCAATGCCACCCCGGTCGACAGCCTGATGGATCTGCTGCACCGCTCGGATGTCGTCAGCCTGCATGTCCCCGATACCGAGCGCACGCGCGGCATGATCGGCCATGCACAGCTCTCGGCAATGAAGGC
>SKZJ01000278.1 GCA_007127425.1 Wenzhouxiangella sp. | reverse complement strand
TCGCCACGCTACTGGTCATTCACCACCGCCACAGACGATCTGTCCGCCGCAGAAGGATTTAGCGCATCAGTTCCGGCAGGAACAACGCAATCTGCGGGAACAGGATCAGTAGCGCGGTGGAGCACAAAAGGATGATGATGAACGGCGGCGTGCCGCGGATGATCTCCATGTACGGTCGTCGGAAGATGGCCACGGCCGTAAAGATGTCGCAACCGAACGGTGGTGTGGCCGAGCCGATGGCTGCCTGCAGCACGATGATGGTGCCGACGTGCACCGGATCGAGGCCGGCGGCGGCGATGGCCGGCGCGAAGATCGGGGTCAGCACCAGAATGACGACGATGGGATCGACGAACATGCAGCCGATGAAGTAGGCCACGGCGATCAGTACCAGCACTCGGTAGGGATTGTCGGCGGCGGTGGCCAGGATGTCGCCCAGCAGCAGGCCCGGGATCTGGGCAAACGAGATGATCCAGGAAAAGGCCATGCCGGCGGCGACCAGGATGAACACAACTGCGGTAATCATGCCGGTCGACAGCGCCACCTTCGGCAGGTCGGACAGCTTGACCTGGCGATAGATGACCATCTCCAGCAGCAATGCGTAAGCCACCGACATCGAGGCGGCCTCGGTCGGGCTGAAGGTGCCGGTATAGATGCCGCCGATGATGATGATCGGAAAACCGAAGGCCAGGACTGCCTTGCGCACTGCCTTGAGCCGAGTCGGCCAGTCCGCCTTGTCTCTTACCGGTATGCCCATCCAGACCGAGATCGCCCAGCAGTAAACGGCGAACAGCACGAGAATCATCAGGCCGGGGCCGATGCCGGCGATGAACAGGTCGCCCACTGAAGTACCCGAGACCACACCGTAGATGATCATGCCGATCGACGGCGGGATCAGCAGCGCGATGTCGCTGGCGTTGATGATCAGGGCCATGGAGAAGCGGTCGGAATAGCCGGCCTCGAGCAGCTTCGGCCTGAGCGGCTTGCCCATGGCGACTACCGTGGCCTGGGTCGAGCCCGACACTGCCCCGAACAGGGTGCACGATACCGCCGCGGTGACCGGCAGGCCGCCACGGATGTGGCCGAAGAACTTGCTGACCAGGTCCAGTAGCCGGTCAGCGGTGTTTCCCTTGATCATGATGTCGGCGGCCAGGATGAACATGGGTACCGCCACCAGCACGGTCTGCTCGACACCGCCGATCATCTGCTGCACCAGCGTGGCCGGGTCGACGGCGGAGAAGCTGGCGAACATCAGCACCAGTGCGCCGACCATCAGCGGCACCATCATCGGGTAACCCATCAACAGCAGCACGATCATGATGGCACCGGCGACCAGTGCCACGTTGGCGGTGTCCATGGCCGACAGGCCGATCCACTCGAAGAGCTCAACCATGGTCGCGCTCCTTCGTGCCGCTTGCGCTGCGACTCTGCGTCTCGCTCATTCCGGCCCGCTCGGCTTCCAGGTATTCATCACGCCGGTACCAGGAAAGGTAGTTGTCCGGGCTGATCAGGTTGCGGACGCCCGCAAGGGCGAACTGAATGGCGCCGAGCAGGAAACCCAGCGGCACCAGCATGTGGACCAGGTAGACGGGAAAACCCGTCGAAGAGGTCACGCGGCAGCGACCCTCGCGATTGGCAACTAGTTCGAGAAAGGCGGCGAAAATCCAGGCGGCGATCAGAAAGCCGACCACCATCGTTGCACCCAGCACCAGCGGACGTGTGACCGGTCCGAGCCGTTCCAGCAGGTCGCTGCCGTGAAGGTGAATCAGCCGGATGCCGTGACCGGCGAGAATCAGCCCGGCCAGCGCGAACACCAGTCCGAGGCTCAGCGGCATGGCGCCGACCGGAATGGCGAGCCCGAACAGGTCGATATGCTCGGGCAATATCCGGCAGCTGCGCTGGGTGGACTTGGCGTAGTCCCAGCCGTAGCCGGCCATTGCGAACAGCAGCAGGGCAGTCGTGAAGCTGACGAAGATGAGCAGCACCTTGCGTGCGGTCTCGGGCAGCAGGTCGTGGATGGCGGAGACGCGGATGTGGCGCGCCTCGCGCGCACCGATGCCGATACCCATGAAGGTGACGATGACCAGCAGGATCTGGCTGACGTCGTGAGCGAACTGGATGCTCGAGCCCAGCGTGTTGCGCGAGATCACGTTGGCCACCGTGATGGTCGCCATGGCCAGGATACAGGTGACCAGTGCGCTGCGTTCGAACCAGGACAGGCCGTCGTCGAGCCAGGCAAATCCCTGCTTCAGGCCGTTGCGCCAGCGACCTGGGTCAGGCGGGTGATCATTACTCATCGCGCGAGTGCCGAAAAATGAGCCCTAACCATAGCGGCCTGCAGACAGGGCGACAAGCCTTGCTGTGTCGACTGTGATCGTCTGCTCGCCATGCGCTCCGTGCAGAGTCGTTCAGAGGTTGCCTTGTGTTATGGTCGGAGGTCGATTCAATCCCAACTATTTGTGGAGAAAGTGCGATGAAACACATCATGCGCTGGTCGACCGGATTCATTCTGGTCCTGACGCTGGCCCTGGTCGGTTGTGCCGATCCGGATGAAGATGCCACCACCATGGATGAGCCGGCTGCGCCGCCCGAGCCCGAGCCGGTCACCTGGCGCTTCGCGCTGGAGGAAATCGAGGGCAGCGTACAGGATGCCTACGCGCAGGAATTTGCCCGCCGCCTGAGCGAGCGCTCGGACGGGATGATCAACATCGAGATCTATCCCTACGGGTCCATCGGCACCTCCTCACAGATCACCGAGATGATGCAGTCCGGTGCGCTGGAACTGGCATTCGCCTCACCCGGCCATCTCGCCGACGCGATCCCGGAGGTCGGCCTGTTCACGCTGCACTTCGTGCTTTCCGACGACAGTGAAGTCAACCGCCAGGTGCTGTCCGACCCGCGCCTGCACGAGCTTTTCCAGGAACCCTACCGCAACGAGGACCTGGAACTGCTGGCCATCGTGCAGGAAGGCTGGATGATCTGGAGCGGCGACAAGCCGCTGCGCACCCCGGACGATTTCAAGGACTTCAGGATTCGGACCATGACCTCGCCGATGCTGGTTGAATCCTACCGGGCCTACGGTGCCAGCCCGACGCCGATGCCCTACGCGGAGGTCTACAGCGGGCTGCAGCTCGGCCAGATCGATGGCCAGGTCAATCCGATCTTCGCCATCGAGGAGATGAGCTTCTACGAGGAGCAGGACTACCTGACTTCCGGTCGCCACGCCCAGTTCGTGGCCACCGTGGCAGCGAGCCGCCAGTGGTGGGACGGTCTGCCCGACGACCAGCGTGAAATGGTTGAACAGACCCGCGATGAACTGGTCGACTGGATCGATCGCGAACAGCTCCGCTACAACGAGGAACGCCTGCAGGCGATTCTCGATGCCGGTGGAACCGAGTTTGTCGAACTGACCGACGAAGAGCGTGAAGTCTTTCGCGAACTCAGCCTGGGCGTGCGCGACACGTATGTCGAGCAGGCCGCCGAACGCGGTCGGGAAATCCTCGATACCCTGCTCGAACTGGTTGCCGAGTACGACGAACAATAAGGCGCGAAACGGCCATCTGGAGATGATTTCCCTGCCTCCGCTCATCAATGGTGAGCGGAGGCAGCTCGATGGTGGCTGATCAGATCGCGGGAATGCCCCTGACCCGGTTTGCGCATTCTGCCCTGGCATCGGCGTGCTCTAGTCGGTGTCACGCGAACGCCGGGCTCGACAGATTCACCGGCTGACAGTAAATTGGGCTCCTTTAGCCGGAAGAAATGTCCATGCCTCGCCTCACCCTCTTTTGCCTTGTACTGCTTCTTGCATCCGCGGCCGTTTCCGATGCACCTCGCGTTTGGCTCGACACCGAGCACGGTCCGATCATTATCGAACTCGATGAGGTCAACGCGCCGGTGACGACCCGGAACTTCCTCGACTACGTCGAGGCCGGATTCTATGACGGGCTCGTGTTCCATCGCGTGGGTGAGGATTTCGTCATTCAGGCCGGTGGCTTCGACGACCGGCTCCAGTACCGTGAGCCGCTGTTCGAAAACATCGTCAACGAGTCGGACAATGGCCTGTCCAATCAGCACGGCACGATTGCCATGGCGCGCACCAGCGACCCGGATTCGGCCAACTCCCAGTTCTACATCAATACCGGCAACAACGACTTCCTTGACGCCGACGGCGGGGAGCCTGGGTATGCCGTCTTCGGTGAGGTTGTGGCCGGTATGGGCGCAGTGGCTCGCATCAACGCGTTGCGCGTGGCCATCAATGCCGGGATGCGAGACGCGCCGGTACGCCCGCCGCTGATTCGAAGGGCTGTCAAGGTCGACGCCGACGCCTTCCCGATCATGCCCCTGCACACCGCCTCATGGTTCGATCCGCAACGCTCGGGCGTGGG
>SKZJ01000231.1 GCA_007127425.1 Wenzhouxiangella sp. | reverse complement strand
TGAAAAGTATCACGGTGGGCGGTGCGATGACCGGGCTGGGTATCGAGTCGAGCGCGTTTCGCTACGGACTGGTGCACGACACGGTGAAGGAAATGGATGTGCTGGTCGCCGACGGTCGCGTTCTGAGCTGTTCGCCCGAGCAGCGACCGGAACTGTTTTTCGGTTTCCCGAACTCCTTTGGCAGCCTCGGTTATGCCACCCGCGTTCGCGTGGGGCTGATCCCGGTGCAGCCGTATGTTCGCCTGGAACACACGCGTTACCGCGACCCGGAAGCACTGTTCGAGGCGGTCGCGGCCGAGTGCGACCAGCCCACCTGTGATTACCTTGATGGCGTGTACTTCGCGCCCGACGACTATGTGCTTACGCGCGCATATTTTATCGACTCGCTGCCGTCGGGTATCGAGGCCAGCGACTACACCTGGATGCGCCAGTACTGGAGGAGTGTCCGGGAGCAGCGCGAGGATTACCTGAGCATTCACGACTACCTGTGGCGCTGGGACACCGACTGGTTCTGGTGCAGCAAGAACATCGGCGCACACCTCAAGCCGGTGCGGCTGCTGCTGGGGCGCAAGCGCCTGTCGAGCGTCACCTACCAGAAGATCATGCGCGCCAGTCGGCACTTTCCGCTAAACCTGCTTCACCACGTACGTCCGCGCACCGAGTCGGTCATCCAGGATGTCGATATTCCCATCGCCAACGCTGCCGCCTTCCTGGCCGACTTCGAGGCCGAGATCGGTATTCGCCCGGTCTGGATCTGCCCGTTCGTGGTGCCGGACGGGCGGTTCTCGCTGTTTGAGCTGCGCACCGACACCCACTACATCAACTTCGGCTTCTGGGACCTGGTGCGCTCCAGAGAACCGGACGGTTTCTACAACTCCCGCGTCGAGGCGCTGGTGGCCAAATACGGCGGCAAGAAGAGCCTGTATTCGCGCAGCACTTACGACGAGGAAACCTTCTGGTCCGAATACAACCGTGACGCCTACGAAGCGCTCAAGCATGAATGCGACCCTGACGGCCGTTTTCCGGGGCTTTACGAAAAGGCCGTGAGGCAGGGGTGAAACGAGCACGTCGATTGAAGAAGGCAAGTCAATCCATTTATTTCCGTTGTTTTCAATCTTTTGATCAATCATGAATCGACAAAAGCTACGCTCAGCGATTGTGGCCAGTACTTTATTGATTGCCGGATCGGCCGCCGCCCAGAACATGGAAGCACTTTGGCGTGATGGTGCCTTTCAGGTGGCGCTGGACTCGATTCAGGATCTTGAACCTGCCGGCCTGCGTGATCAGGTCAGGGCCACCTGGCTGACCTACCTGGGTCGGCAGGATCGGCAGTCTGGCATCGAGGGATCCTTGCCTGGACCCCGAACGGACTGCGTGACGGGTGATCAGGCTGACCCCGAGGGCTGGGTGGACGCCGATGACTGGATTCTTGAGGCCGTATCGGATCACCGGGTGGTGATGTTCAACGAGAATCACTATCGCGTTGAAGCCAGGGCCTATGTGTTGGCACTGCTGGCGCGTCTGCAGGCATCCGGCTTTACGCATGTGGGGTTTGAAGCCTTCCAGACGAGTGAAGTGATGGCCGAGCGCGCGGGCCAGACGGCTACCGATCAGTGGGGCTATTCGCCTGCCGATGGCTCATACACCCACGAGCCGGTGTTTGCCGCCCTGGTCCGGAAAGCCGGTGAGCTGGGAATGGAGGTGTTTGGTTATGAAGTCAGCGGCTCTGCCCCCGGGGATGCCGATATGGCCGAAAGAATCGCGTTTCGTGAGCAGGGCCAGGCCGATAACCTGATCAAGCGACTCGATGCCGCCGGGGATGATGCGCGTGCCGTGATCTTTGCCGGGTGGTCACACATCGCCAAGGAACCGCTGCGCGGTGGGCAGCGCTGGATGGCGGCAAGATTTCGGGACCAGACGGGAATCGATCCGCTGTCCATCGATCTGACCACCTGTGTATTCCCGGCTGTCGACAATCGTCAGCGTTCAGCGGCCCGCATGCCACTGGCCAATGATGGTGTGCCGATAGTGGTGGGTAATTACCAGGGCGCTGTCGATGCCCAGGTGCACCTGCCCGTAGCTGAGGATGGGGAGCGGGTGCCGGGGTTCCATCGCCAGGTGCTGGGCGTGGCGACACCCATTCCGTCGAAATTACTTGATGATGACGAACCGGTTCTGGTCCGCGCATTGCGCAGCGACCGCAAACCCGATGCCGTGCCAGATGACCAGGTGCTGGTCTACCCCGGTGAGTCGCTGTCGCTCTATCTGCCGTCCGGACACAGTTACCAGTTGGCCGGCCATCGCGGCGATGGCAGTCTGACCGCCCGCAAGACGATCTCGGTGGAGTGAGCCAACGTCGACCCACGCCGGAGTAGGCCGGGGTTACATCCCCGGCGTGCCGAGGTGGCCGAAGCTCCCTTCGTCTATTCGCCCGCTGCGATCTCTAGCAGCACCGCGTCGGCTTCCACCAGGTCGCCGGCTTCCACGGCGAGCTTCTCGACCTGGCCGTCGATGGGGGCCTTTATGGCCAGTTCCATTTTCATCGCTTCCATGATCAGCAGAGTGTCGCCCTCGCTGACGGTCGCACCTTCTTCGGTGCGGATCTCGAGGATCTTGCCGGGCATGGGGGCAACCAGCCGGCCGTCGCCGCCGCCGGCATCGGTGATGGCTTCGAAGCGAGCGTGGCGGGTCAGGCGCCAGCGATGGTTGTCCATGCAGACTTCCAGGGCGTGGTCGTCGGCTGAGTGGATCTGCAGGCGGCGGGACTGGCCACTGGTGGTCAGGCGGAAGGTGTCGGTATCGACTTCCTTGAGCTCAATGGGCAGCGTGTCGTTTTCGAACTGCAGTTCGTAGCGGCCGTTCTCGCCCCTGGCCTCGATCTGGTGGCGGTCGGCGCCACACTCCAGGTCGATCGAGCGGGTGGCCGGGGCGCCCAGGCGCCAGCTGTCGCAGTGGTCCCACGGGGTGTGGCCGGTGGCGGCGCTTTCCTGTTCAAGCAGCCAGCGGCCGGCGGCCGCGGCGATGACTTCGACCGGAGGTTCGCGTTTCTCGAACACGGCAGACAAATCGCGGTCGAGCAGGCCGGTGTCGAGTTCGGCTTTGCCGAATACGTCGGATCCGGCCAAGGCCTGAAGGAAGCCGAGGTTGGTGGTCGGGCCGGAAACGAAGCTCGCGGCCAGGGCCTGGTTGAGACGGGCGAGGCAGGCATCGCGGGAATGGTCGTGGACAATGAGCTTGGCGATCATCGGGTCGTAGTGCATGCTGACCTTGTCACCGGTCTCCACCCCGGTATCGACGCGCACGTGGTCGCCCTGGGGCAGGCTGAGCCGATGGATGGTGCCGGTCGAGGGCACGAAGCCCTGCTCGGCGTCCTCGGCGTAAATGCGCGCTTCCATGGCGTGGCCGTCGACCCGGATGTCGTCCTGGGTCAGCGGCAGCTTCTCTCCGGCGGCCACGCGCAGTTGCCACTCGACCAGGTCGAGGCCGGTGATGCATTCGGTGACGGGATGTTCGACCTGCAGCCGGGTGTTCATTTCCAGGAAGTAGAAGCTGTCGCCGTCGACCATGAATTCGACGGTGCCGGCGCCGATGTAGTCGACTGCTTCAGCCGCGCGCACGGCCGCGGCCAGCAAATCCTGGCGGATGCGATCGTCGAGCTTCGCGGCCGGGGCTTCCTCGATGATCTTCTGATGGCGGCGCTGGCTTGAGCAGTCGCGCTCAAACAGGTGCACGGTGTGGCCATGCGTGTCGGCGAAAACCTGTGCCTCGATATGACGGGGACGCTCCAGGTAGCGCTCGAGGATCATGCGCTCGTCGCCGAAGGCGCCGGAGGCTTCGCGGCGTGCGGCCTGCAGGGCTTCGGCGAATTCATTTTCAGCGCGCACCACGCGCATCCCCTTGCCGCCACCGCCGGCGGCAGCCTTGAGCATCAGCGGAAAGCCGACGCGACGGGCTTCATCGACGAGCGTCTCGTCGGACTGGTCGTCGCCGTGGTAGCCGGGAATCAGCGGCACGTCGGCGGTTTCCATCTTTGCCTTGGCTGCGGCCTTGGAACCCATCAGGTCCATGGTCTCGGGAGAAGGGCCGATGAGTGTGATGCCGGCATCGCGCACGGCGCGGGCGAAGTCGGCGTTCTCGGCGAGGAAACCGTAGCCGGGGTGGATGGCTTGCGCCCCCGTATCCTTTGCGGCCTGAATGACCTTGCCGATGTCGAGATACGAGGCACGCGCCTCGGCCGGGCCGATATGCACGGACCGGTCGGCCAGGCGCACGTGGCGCGCACTGGCGTCGGCATCGGAATAGATGGCCACAGTCTCCACGCCCAGGCGGCGACAGGTGGCGATGATCCGGCAGGCGATCTCGCCGCGATTGGCAATCAGGAGAGTCTTGAACATGGTCATTTAATGAAACTGTCCACAGATGAAC
>SKZJ01000200.1 GCA_007127425.1 Wenzhouxiangella sp. | reverse complement strand
TTCCAGCCGCTCGATGACATCCCCCGGCGTGATGAGATCCATCACGCCGGGGTATTGCAGTTTTCGCCCCCAACGAACATTCTCCGGCGCTTTCCCAAGGTGCTGGCGAGTCGCCTCCGGGAACCGGTCCACACAGTGCTCCAGACTGCCCAGTGGACCGGAGCGTCGCGACCAGGTGGCCGCGTAAAGCCCGACCACGGGGGTGCCCATGGCGGCGGCCAGATGGGCTGGACCCGAGTCCGGCGTCACCAGGCAGGCGGCACGCTCGAACATGGCGGTGGCCTGCTTGAGGGTGTCACTGCCGATCAGGTTGACGGGACGATGCCGCATGGTGGACTCGATGGCTCGGCCCAGGTCCAGCTCGGTGCGCGATTGACCTCCCATCAGGATGACGGGCCGTCCGGTTCGCTCGATGATCCAGTCGGCGACTTTGGCATAGCCGGCGACGTGCCAGTTGCGAGCCGGGTGGCTCGATGCCGGGCTGATCAGGACGGCATGATCGGGTTCGGGCTGGTGCCGGCAGGCGAATGCCTCCGCTTCCGCCGGCACTGGCAGTCGCCGGTCGATGCCGTCGGTGGGCAAATCGAGATACCGGGCGAACTCCAGAAAGGCCTCGGCCTGATGCTGAAAGGGCCGCTCGGCGATTCGTTCGCTGACGACCAGTGCGTGACCGTTGCGCGACCGGGCCCGGTCGAAACCGACGCGGCGTCTGGCCTTGACCATTCGGGCCAGCAGGTTGGCACGCAGTGAGAGCTGTGCATGCAGCAGAATGTCGAAACGGCGTCCATTCAGCCGGTGGCGGAAATCGGTGATGCCGGCACGACCCGCACGCTTGTCGAATACAATGAATTCCACCCCGGGCAAATCCGCGACCAGCTGGTGCTCCAGGCGGCCCACGATCCAGCTCACGGTGGTATCAGGCCAGGCCTGCTGCAGCGAACGGACCAGCGGTACCGTATTGCATACGTCGCCGAGTGCGGACAGGCGCAGGAGGCAAACGGAACCGGGAGATGGGGCTGTAGAACTCATCAGGGGGTAGGGGTCAGTATCAATGCCGGAGAATCCAGCCAGTCATGTCTGAACAGCAATTCAGTGCGCCTTCGCTGCGTATTCTATACGACCCGCAGCGGGTGACCGCGATTAGTCCCGACTGGCTTCATGCCGGCTTCTGGCAGTTGCGCGACGGCGTGGCGGCCGAACTGGGTGGACGTGGGCAGGCTTTGCGACTGGAGACGCCGGTCGGACCGGCCGTGTTGCGCCGTTATCTGCGTGGCGGGGTGGCTGCCCGCTTCAGCCATGATCTCTACTTTTTTACCGGTTACGCGAAAAGCCGTGCCTTTTTGGAATGGTCTGCACTGACCAAACTGCTGGCGCGCGGACTGCCCGTGCCGCGTCCACTGATGGCCAGTTGCGAAAGGCATGGTGCGTTCTATCGTGCAGGAATCCTGACCGAATTGATCCCCGGCGCACGCAGTCTGGCTGATGCAGCCAATGTCCTTGGAGAGGATGATTGGCGTCGACTTGGAATGGTGTTGCAACAGTTTTTCTCCAATGGCATGGTTCATGCCGATCTCAACGCTCGCAATATCCTCCTTGATGCAGCCGGACGTTGGTACCTGATCGATTTCGACCGGGCACGCATTCTCGATCGGCCGGCAAGGCCCGACCGCATGCTGGCGAGGCTGAATCGTTCACTCGACAAACTGGGTCTCAAGGGTCGCCGCGACCTTCTTCTGCAGCGCTAACTTCCCAATTTCAATGCATTTTCACGCGCTCTTGCAAGAATTGACTCGGCGGTGAACTCGCCATCTTTCCAGGAACCGGCCCGCTGGCCGGTGACCAGCTCCAGGGCCTGGCCGAGGGTGTCGAGCACATACAGCCTGAAGGCATCGTTGGTGCAGGCCTTGATGATTCGCTGATCCAGCGCCAGCCGATCGATGTTCTGGCGCGACATGGCAACGCCTTGCTGACCGCTCAGGCCATCGACCTGGCAAGCGTCGTGAAACGCCTCGATTCGCTCATTGATCCGGCGGATGTCTGTGAGCTGGAAGCGGTCATCGACCGCGGCGGCGAACAGGAATTCCTGGCGTAACGGGGCCTTGGCCAGCACCGCCAGAGCACCGCAGGCCATTGCCGCCATGGCCGCATCAATGTCCTCGGGGCAGGGCGACATGCCCCCGGTCTGAATCATGCGGATGTCCAACCCGGTTTCGAGGTGGAGTATTTCCCCCACCATTCTCGCCAGTTCAGGTATCGGGTGTTGGAAGGCATTGCCGGCGCTGTCCTCGCCACTGAGAATCGCCTGCCCGGTGGTCGAAGGGGTGATGCCGATGTCGATGCTGGCCGCCAGGGCAAAAGTCTGGCCGGCGTCCGTCCTGGTGGTGGTCACCAGTACACGACCGCTCTTGCGCCCGCGGGTTTGAAGACCCGCGGTATTCCCCTGCTTGAGACTGCCGAGCAACTCGTGCCAGGCGACCGAGGAGCGTTCTCTGCGGTTCTGTAGCGCCTGTTCGATGTCGTCTCGAATCACCTGGTCTCGTTTTGCCTCGCTGGCAATGTAGGTGGCTTCGCGCAGCAGGGCGGAGAGATCGCCGGGATGCGCCGCCAACGCGTCGGTTCGACCGGCGCTGCGGCCGATGTAGTCGACGACAGCAGCGATGGCCGCTCGGTCCAGGTGCAGCAACGACTGCTCTTCGATGACGGCGGCGAGCAGTCCGCAGATCTCTTTGATGCCGTCGGTGTCGCGAGGGACGGTGTCAAGCAGGTCGGCCAGGACCCGGAACTGCTCATTGAAGTCCTTGTCCAGCTCGGCCAGGCGCTGGTAAGCCTCCCGGTCTCCGACGACGATCACTCCGCAGTCGATCGGCACCGGCTCGGGCTTGAGTGACTGGGCGGCGTGCGACCAATCCGGCGTAGGTGCGAGGATCTCGGTCGCTTCGGAACGCAGCGAGCGGACCAGGCGCCTGAGCAGTTCAGGCTGGTGAATCAGGTCTTCGGCGTCGAGCACCAGGAATCCACCGTCGGCCTCGATCAGCGCGCCGGCGTGAATCCCGCGAAACGATGCCACCGAACGTTCGCCGCTGCGCCAGGCGGGATCGACGCTGCCGAACAGGTTGCCGGCGGAAATCAGGTCCGGTGAGATCACCGGCGCTGCCTTCCCCCCAGGGTCGGTCTTGAGCACCTTGACGCTGTAGAGTACCGACGGGTCAGCCAGGTGGCGGGTGTCGTGGCCGACACGTTTTTCCAGTACGTCGTCGATGACGTCGCGCAGGAAGGATTCGACGCCCGGGGCGCGAAACTGGCGCGTGACCTCGGTACTCATCTCACCGAGAATGCGGGCAGCCTCGGAGACGTTGATCTGTTCGATGTGTCGCTGGGTTTGTTGCCAGACATCGCGAATCTGGCGGGCGATTTTCTGCAGCTCGGGCTGGAAGCGCTCGATCTTCCCGTTAACGCTGCGACGCTCTTCCTCGGATGCCTGTTTGCGCGCCACCATGCTGCGAAATTCTTCGAGGCTGACCGGCTTGCCCATGACCTTGATGCCGAGTTCCAGGCGGGCGTTGGGACCGGACTGGCTGCGGATCAGGCCGAGACCCTCGGCCTCGATCTTCTTCTCGAACGGCTTGAGCAGTTCACGGACCTCGCGTTCGGCTGCCACCTCGCGTGACTCGCGACGACCACGAATGGGATCGTTGTCGAGAATCTCGGGCAGGCGTTCCTTGACGAACAGACCGATACGCAGCATTTGCTGCTGGAATGCACGGGCCTGGCCGCTTTTCAGGCAGATCAGCTTGGGCCGGTCCGGGTTGACGAAGTTGTGGACGTAACAGAAATCCCGCGCCTGGCGTGGCTCGGGCGAAATCTCGTCGATGACGCTGCGCACCAGTCGGCGACGTCGACTTCCCGGACGACCACGCACGAACACATGCTGCCCGATGCCGGGAAAGTCGATAGCGAAACGCAGCGCCTTGCGAGCAGTGTGCTGGCCGACCGTACCTGCCAGCGGCGTGGCGTCGGCGGTGGAGTCTATGTCGATCTTGTCGCTGGCGGCCCGGCGCTTCAGCTTCTCGGGCGGAATGACGAATCTGGCCAAGGTGCCTCCCTGTAATGTTGCCTGGCAGGTTACTTCCGTAAACGGTCTCCCAATTTACTACAGACTGTCTTGTTCGGGGTGTTGATGGCTGGAAGTCAGGTTGGAGTGAAACTCCAGCCAGGCCTCGGCACACGCCCGGGGACGCTCCAGCATCGGCAGGTGTCCGGTGGCCTCCAGAAGGCGCGTTCGGTTTTGCGGCATGAGCGAGCCGAGCAGTTTGAGACCATCCGGGTGCAGAACCCGGTCGTGATCGCCCCAGAGAATCAGGGTCGGGATCGAAATCTCGGCGGCGAAACTCTCCAAAGGCGGCGATTGGAATCGCAAGGCGTCGAAGATATCGAGCGCACGCTCGCAGCCGGCGGCAGC
>SKZJ01000053.1 GCA_007127425.1 Wenzhouxiangella sp. | reverse complement strand
TTGCGCACCTGGGCAGGTGCAGGCGTCCGATGGCAAGGTCGACCAGGGCCGAGCCGGCCCGCGATCGATCCGGCTTTGAGCCGTAACTGAAAGCCACCGGCTTTAGACGGTGGTCATTTCAAGGACTTAACCGTGGTTTCTATTGAGAGGGCGTTGGGCGACGCCAGACATAGCGCTGCCAGATCATCCACAGGCACAACGCGATCAGGGCCAGCCACAGCACCCACTGGTGCTGGTCGCCGAAGCGGTAGATTCCGAACATCGTCAGGACGCAGCCAAAGCCGCAGAGAACCGAGGTCATGACCGGGTGGCGTCGCGGCCGCTCGCGCGGCGCCCCCAGCGCACTGACCATGAACACCAAGGGTGCCGCGGCTGCCACCGCCAGACCGCTGCTGACGAGCAACGGCGTTGGCGTGGTCAGCAGCCAGGCTCCGGTACCGAGAAGCGCAAGCTGGGCCATGATGAACGGCAGGGTGCGAAGCATACAGAGCTCAGTTGTCCGTGGCCCGGCGCCGGAACCAGACGGCGCCGGCCAGCAGTACGAGGGCAATGGCGATGCCGATCCACATCTCGACCTTGAGCAGGTGCCCGAATACAGTCGAGAAGTTCATATACAGCTCTTCGCTGAACTGGATGTCGGTCAGGTCGGCGCGATGAGCCGTGCTGTCGATCTGGGCATTGACGTTGGTCGGTACCAATCCGCTGCCGAGACGCTTGAGCATGATCAGGCCCAGATTGAATTCCGGCAGGCGGAAGCCGCTGACCAGGGTCCAGGCGTGTTGTAGCAGCGAAACGGCCAGGGGAATGGCAATCGCGATCAGGATCGGCACACGCGGTGCCCAGGCCGAACAGAACATGACCCATGCATAGATGGGCAGCAACCACATCGCCTGCACGACCAGGCCCGATCCGAGCACCAGCCAGAGTTTGGGCAGAGAGGCCGGCAGCCAGAACGTGGTGAATGGGTTGATGCCGGCGGCCGCGCCGTAGCCGGTGGCGATAATCAGGATCACCAGTTGCGTGATTATCGCCGCCCCCAGGTACAGCGCCGGCGCCAGCAGGCAGGCGGTCAGAAGCTTGGAGACGACGGTCATCTGGTCGGATACCGGCAGGGACTTCCAGAACAGGATGGAGCGGTCCTTGCGGTCTTCGTACAGGCTCCCGGACAGGTAGAACAGCACCAGCAGGATGAGGAACTGGAAGAACATGGCGGAGGTGGCGAACAGTGCGCCGGTCATGAAAAGCCGCCGTTGATCGGCCGGTTGCCCGGCAAACTCCCGAATGGCGTCCAGCGTGAATGCCAGTTCCGCATCGAATCGGGCACCGATGACCAGGCTCATCACGATAAAGAACAGCGTAATGACGGCGATGATCAGGGGCGCCCACTTCAGTGTGCCCTGGTTCTCCCACAATTCGCGTCGCATCAACGCCCAGAGTGTCGAGACTGTTTGCATGCTCATGCCGCTTCCTCCCCGGCCAGTCCGTTATCGTATTCGTCGCCCATCAGCGCGACGAACAGGTCGGCCACGCTGGGGCGATGGATTTCGCCCAGTTCACCGAGTGAACCGAGGTCGGTGCGATCGAACAGAAAGATATGCCGTCCGAACAATACCCGTTCGTGCAGGGGGCCGAGTTGACGTGCCTCGTCGACATGATCGGGTCGGGCCATCACTTCGACATAGCGCTCGTGGACGTCATCCATGGTGGAGTTGAGGATCAGTTTGCCGTCCTTGATGAACATCAGGTCGGTCAGGATGTGTTCGACCTCCTCGACCTGATGGGTTGTGATCAGGATGGTGCGCTGTTCATCGAAGTACTCGTTGAGCAGGTTGGAGTAGAAGCGCTTGCGGAAAAGGATATCGAGTCCGAGCGTGGGTTCGTCCAGGATCAGCAGCTTGGCATCGATGGCCATGACCAGTGCCAGGTGCAATTGCACCACCATGCCCTTGGATAGCGTCTTGACCTTTTGCTTTTGCTGGATCTTGGTGTTCTTCAGGTAGTACATGCAACGCTCGCGGGAGAATCGCGGGTGCAGTTTCTCGGTCATTTCGATGACCTGCCAGACGCGTGCCCAGCGCGGCAACACGGCCACGTCGGCGATGAAGCAGACGTCCTGCATCAGTTGGTCACGCCTCCGGGAAGGGTCCAGGCCCAGCACTTCCAGTTCGCCCTGGAAGGAGGTCAGGCCGAGTATGGCTTTCAGCGCCGTGGTCTTGCCGGCACCGTTGGGCCCGATCAGCCCGACAATGCGACCGGCGGGAACGTCGAGATCGACACCGTCGAGCGCACGGGTGCGGCCGTAATGGCGGGTCAGGTTCTTGGCTCTTATGGTGAGGCTCATTGCTTTCTCTCCCCGTTCGGATTCATGGCGACAAGTTCTTCGATCGACAGGCCCAGTTTCTCAATTCGTTCCGCGATGCGCGGCCATTCTTCCTGCAGAAAATGCCGGCGCTCGCTTTCGAGCAGTTTGCGACGTGCGCCGTCACGCACGAACATGCCCACGCCGCGTCGTTTTTCGACCAGATTGTCGTCAACCAGCGACTGGTAGGCCTTGGAGACGGTCAGCGGATTGATCTGAAAATCGACCGCCACCTGTCTTACCGAGGGCAAGGGCTGACCTTCGTCCAGGCTGCCATCGAGGATGGCGGCAACGGTGCGTTCCCGCAACTGCCAGTAGATGGGCTGGTTGTCGTCCCAATGGATTGTCATCCGCGACCGCCACCCGGCACGGGAAACCAGGGAATCAGGCTCAGGTTTCCCTGCCGTTCGCGGCGATCGCGCAGCCTGGTCTGGCCGGAGTCATCACTCCGGGTTTCTTCAACCGTTTGTTGCAGCGGCGACTGGGGATTGGCGCTATCGGCGTGGCTTTCGTGCTGTAGCGATGCCTGGTCGGTCGCGAAGGCCAGCACCAGGCAGATGACGGCAGCCAGTGCAGCCAGCCCGTGCGGGATTTCCAGTGTCTTGCGATTGGCGATGGGCAACATGGTCAGCGTCCTTTGCTGTCGTGTTGGTGTACTAGTCTAGTATAACACCACCACAGAGTCAAGGGGAATCATTTGTCGGCGACGGACACCGGGTTTGGGGCCATCCGGGCATTCTGTTAAACTTCACCGCATTGAACCGCTGTGGGGGAAGGCGGTCGGAGAACTCACCAGAAACATCATTCCTTAAGTTAGGAGCTACTTCAATGAACAGTATTCGAATCATTGCCGGCGGCATGCTGGCTGTTACCGTTTCCGTCAGCGCCATCGCCAGTGAACTTGAATCCCCCGAGGATCGCATCAGTTACACCATCGGCATGGACATCGGCCGCTCCCTGGCTGAGCAGGACATGGATCTCAACCTCGAGTTGCTGATCGAAGCCCTCAAGGCCACCTACCGTGGCGATGAAACCCTTCTGACCGACGAGGAAGCCCTGGCCGAGCGTGATGCCTTCATGCAGCGTCGCCAGCAGCAGATGCAGGCTCAGCAGGCCGAGGATGCAGTGAGTAACCTCGAGGAAGGCCAGGCATTTCTGGCTGAAAATCGCGAGCGTGACGAAGTGACAGAGACGGCTTCCGGCCTGCAGTACCGGGTGATCGAAGAAGGCTCCGGACGCAGCCCGGCAGAAACCGATCGCGTGACCGTGCACTACCGCGGTACGCTGATTGACGGTACCGAGTTCGATAGCTCGTACGGACGCGGCGAGCCGGCCACCTTTGCCCTGAACCAGGTCATCCCGGGCTGGACCGAGGGTGTGCAGCTGATGCAGGAAGGTGCGACCTACGAGTTCTTCATCCCTGCCGAACTGGCCTACGGCGAACAGGGCCGTCCGGGCCCGATCGGTCCGAACGCAACGCTGGTCTTCGAAGTCGAGCTGATCGAAGTCCACGACGACTGACCGGAACCGAAAGACGGTAGCGAGCAAGATGGGATCACTTCAGGACGCCCTGCTCAAGTCAGGGCTGGCTGACGAAGAGCAGCTCAAGAAGCAGCCCCGCCGGGAAAAGCCCGGCGGGGTCGTCAAGCACAAGGCTTCGGCCAGGAAAGGGCCGCCGCGCAAGAAGAAGCATCAGCGCAAGCCCGATGCCGAATCCGACCTGGCCCGCGCCTATGCCGCCCGCCAGCGTGAGGAGAAGCGCCAGCAGGAAGACGAGAAGCAGCGCCGGGTGGCCGAGCAGGAGGAGCGTCGCCAGCGTAACCTTGAACTCGACCGCATCATCAAGGGCAATACCCTCAACCGCAAGGATGCCGAAGTGCCGCGCTACTTCGAGCACATGGGGCGCATTCGTCGCGTTCTATGTACCCCCGAGCAGCGTGAGCAACTCAACAACGGCGAGATCGGTGTGGTCAACCTGCGCGGTACCTATTTGCTGGTGGTGCAGGAAACCCTGGAAGCCTACCGCAAGGTCGCTCCGGATCTCGTGCCGTCATTGGAGGGCAGGGAAGAGCCTGAAGACGACGGCAGTCACTACCCACCGGTGCCCGATGATTTGAT
>SKZJ01000068.1 GCA_007127425.1 Wenzhouxiangella sp. | reverse complement strand
CGCATCTCGCGCGTTGCGCCCCTCGGCCGTAGCAACGGCTACTGTCACTCGGGTCGCAGCGCAGGCAACGGAAGCTTGCCGGTTTGCCGCAGGCAAGAAGGCAAGCTGGAGTGCCGTCAAGCGCGTACACGATCTGCGGCTTTTGCGGCAGAAACGCGCTCCGCGCAGAGTTATTCAGAGGTTCCCAAGGCAACCGGGCTCGACGCGGATGCGGGCCACCGACAGGGCTTCGTCGTCGCCCGAGTTGGATAATTCGGTCACGAAACAGCCCTTGCGGAACCAGTATTCGTCGCGTTCGGGGCGCTTGCGAACAATGAAAGGCGGGTGCATCGAGAAAATGCCGGCTCAGTCCGACTGCAGCAGGGGCTTGAGCGCCGGCCACAGGCGCTCAAGCATCTTCGGCTGGGCCTCGGGCGTGGGATGAATGCCGTCGGCCATCATCATACCGGGACGATCGAACAAATCGTCGAGAAAAAATGGCAGCAATTCGATATCGAATTCGTCAGCCAGGTCCGGATAAACCGCCTCGAAGCGGCGCACGTACGCGGGCCCCAGGTTGGGCGGTATGCGGATCTGCATCAGTGCCACTTTCGCGCCCGCGGCCTTGCCCTTTTCGACCACCGCCGCCAGATTGTCTCTGATCTGGCGCGGGCTGAGTGCGCGCAGACCGTCATTGCCGCCGAGAATGATCAGTACCAGGTCCGGGTGGTAGTCCGCGAGCAGGTGGTCGATGCGAGAAGCCGCGCCGGCCGTGGTCTCGCCCGAAATACTGGCATTGACCACCTCGTGGTCCTCGCCCAGGCGCTCGGACAGCAAGTGGGCCCAGCCGGCTTCACGCGGCATGCTGTAGGCATCTGACAAACTGTCGCCTATGACCAGCACTGTGCTCGCGTAAAGTGGGAAGGCCGTATGGACCAAGCCCAGCGCGAGCAACAGATAGAGCAACCTGGAAACTGTTTTCATCATGAATCAATCAACCCGGGAAATCCTGTCGTGCCGCCATGTCGGCTTTTCCGTCGAGGCACCCGGCGGGCGACTCGATATTCTTGAAGATATCACCCTCAGCCTGAACGCAGGCGAAACGCTGGCCATAGTCGGCGCATCGGGCTCCGGCAAGACCACCCTGCTCGGCCTGCTCGCCGGCCTCGAGCTGCCGACCACGGGGGATATCCGGCTGACCGATGCCGATCTCAAGCAGCTCGACGAAGACCAGCGCGCCCGGCTGCGTCGGCGCCAGGTCGGCTTCGTCTTCCAGTCGTTCCACCTGCTGCCCAGCCTGACCGCCCTGGAAAACGTCATGCTGGCACTGGAAATCGCCGGTTTCGACGGCGTCCGCGACCGTGCGACTCAGGCACTGACCCAGGTCGGCCTGGACCATCGCCTGGCCCACTACCCGCGCCAGATGTCGGGGGGCGAACAGCAGCGCGTGGCCATCGCCCGCGCGTTTGCCGGCAACCCCGCCATCCTGTTCGCCGACGAACCCACCGGCAACCTCGACCGCCGCACCGGCCAGGCCATCGCCGACCTGCTGTTCGACCTCAACCGCGACCACAACACCGCCCTGGTCCTGGTCACCCACGACATGGAACTGGCCCGCCGCTGCGCCCATATCGAAGAAATCGTCGATGGGCAACTGGTCGAGAAGGCGGGGGAAGTGGTTGAAAGGTAAAAGGTGAAAGGTGAAAGGCTGAAGGGCCAACCAGACAACGAACCAATGAATGAGCATATAAACGAATAAACGAACTAACGAGGAAACGACAAACCCATAGTGAATCCCCTCACCCTCTCCCTCCGACTCCTCACCCGCCAGGGCCGCTCCGGTGCCCTGGCCATGCTGGCTGCCGGCCTGATCGTGGCCACGGCCGCGCTGGGCGCGGTCAGCCTGTTTACCGACCGGGTCGGACGTGCACTGGAGCGCGACGCCGGTGAGGCGCTGGCCGCCGACCTGGTAGTGGCCGGGCGCGAGCGACTGCCGAGCGAATACTTCGAGCAGGCTGAGCACCTGGGGCTGGCCACGGGCGAGATCATCCTGGTCAGCACTGCCGTGTTCGTCGGCGAGGAAAGCCAGCTCATCGACGTCAAGGGCGTGGGCGGCGGTTACCCACTGCGCGGGCAGCTGCGCGTTGCCGACGAATTGGGTGAAGGCGAGCATGCCCTGGCTGAACTGCCCGAGCGCGGTACCGCCTGGCTGGAGCCACGGGGCTTGCGCGCCCTGGATGCCGAAATCGGCGATACCACCGAGCTGGGCTACAGCGAACTGACCATCACCCGCGCCCTGCTGTTCGAACCCGACCGCGGCGGCGGTCGTTTCATGCTCGCCCCGCGCATGATGGTGCATATCGACGACCTGCTCGATAGCGAATTGCTGGGCCCCGGCGCCCGCGCGCGCTACCGGCTTCTGCTGGCCGGAAACGAAACGGCGGTGAACGAGTTCCGAAGCTGGGTGACCTCACGCCTGGACGATAACCAGCGCCTGATTACCGTGGCCGATACCGAAGACCAGACCGGCATGGCGCTGACCCAGGCACGCCGCTTTCTCGGCGTGGCCGCGCTGACCGCCGTGATTCTTGCCGCGGTGGCCGTGCTACTTTCGGCAATGCGCTTCTCGCTGGCCCAGCGCGACCTGGTCGCCCTGCTCAAGGCCTTCGGGGCGAGAAGCGGCGAGGTCATGGGCGCCCTGTCATTGATGCTGCTGTGGCTGGTATTGATCAGCATCGTGATCGGTGGTGCCGCCGGGCTCCTTGCCCAGGAGCTGATCGCACGTATCCTCGCCGACGGCACCGCCGGCACCCTGCCCCCGGTCCGTTTCCAGCCACTGGCCGGGGCCGGCCTGTTCACCCTGCTGCTGGCCGCCGGTTTCGCCCTGCCGCCGCTGCTGAACCTGCGCGCCGTGCCGCCGATGCGCATTCTCAACCGCTCGCTGGATACCCGTCTCGGCATCTCGCGATTGCTGTGGCTGCTGCCGATCATCGCTGCGTTGGCCATACCGGTGGTCCAACTGGGCGACACCCGCCTGGCCCTGATCATGCTCGGCGCCAGTGGCGCCCTGGCCGGCTGCCTGGCACTGTTCGGCTGGCTGGCCATGTTGGCCAGCGGGCACCTGGCCGGTCGGGCGCGCGCCGCGTGGCGCTTCGGGCTGGCCGGACTGAAGCGCCGGCGCGGTGCCGGCATCGTCCAGGTCACGGCCCTGGGCCTGGGGCTGATGGCCCTGCTTCTGCTGGTCATCGTGCGCGCTGAAATGCTCGATCAGTGGCGCGCCAGCCTGGCCGACGACGCACCCGATCATTTTGCCGTCAACATCCAGCCTGACCAGGTCGAGGGCATGGAAGAGATGCTGCAATCGGCTGGCGTGGACAACCTGCAGGTTCGACCCATGGCCAATGCCAACCTGGTCGCGATCAACAATGAACGTCCACCCGACGACCGCATGGCCGGGCAGGTCAACGTGTCTTGGATCGACGAACTGCCACCGGCCAACGAGATTGTGGCCGGCGAGTTCTTCGCTGCCGAAGCCTCCGGCGAGGTCTCGCTTGCGGCCATGTGGGCCGAACGCCTGGGCGTGGGCCTGGGTGACGAGCTGACCTTCGAGTCCGGCGCCCGCAGCCTCGACGTCACCGTGACCAGCATCCGCGAAGTGGACTGGAATTCATTCAACGTCAACTTCTTCATCCTGCTGACCCCAGACGCGGCCGACCTGCTGCCGCACCAATTCGTTGCCAGCTTTCATCTCGGCGAAGTCGATGCCGGCCTGCTGCGAGAGATCACACGCAGCTGGCCGAACGTCTCGGTCATCGACATCGGTGCCATCATCGAACGGGTCGGCGAAATCATCGATCGCGTCAGCCAGGCCGCCCAGGTGGTGTTCTTCTTCACCCTGCTGGCCGGGCTGGTGGTCCTGCTGACCGCACTCGAAGCCACGCGTGACGAGCGCAGGCACGAGGCCGCCCTGATCCGCACTCTCGGTGCCGACAACCGCATGGTCCGCCGCGGCCTGCTGGTCGAGTACGGTGTCATGGCACTGATCGCCGCCACGCTGGCCACGGCCGGTGCCGGTATCACCGGCTGGTACCTGGCTGCCGAATTGTTCGAATTCCGCTACCAGCCCTCGCCGTGGCTGTTCGCGACCGGTTTCGTGACCGCGGCCGTGCTGGTCGTGGGCAGCGGCTGGCTGGGCAACCGCTCGGTGCTGAGTACACCGCCGGTGCGTATCCTGCGCGCCGGCGGCTGATACCCACGCCATGCAGCAGGAGGAGCACACTGAAAATGCCTCGGTACGCGACCGCGGCGACCCGCATGCACAACTGATACTGGAAGGTCACCCCTGGCGGGTGGTGTGGCACATGGCCTGGCCGGCCGTGGCCGTGATGGTGGCCTTCGGTCTCAACACGGTCATGGATGCCGTCTACATCGGCCAGTTGATCGGCGAACAGGCCCTGGCCGGTGCGGTCCTGGCCTATCCCGTTACCCAGATCACCCTCGGGCTGGGCTCGCTGGCCGGCATCGGCGGCGGCGTGGCGCTATCGATCGCCATCGGGCGCGGCGAGCAGGACGTCGTGCGCCGCCTGCCCGGAACCGCCCTGGCCATTGCCGCAGCACTGGCGCTTTTTTATGCGCTGATCGGCGGCCTGTTCGCCGAAGCCCTGGTCTACGGCATGGGCGCACGCGGTGAACTCATCGACATCGCTGCCGCCTACTTGCGCGCCTCGGCGCTGGGCGGTATCGGCGCGATCGGCGGCATGACGTTGAACATGCTGTTGCGCGGCGAAGGCAAGATGAAGCTGGCAGCCGGCTACATGGGCATCGGACTGGCCGCGAACCTGGTCCTGACACCGATCTTCATCGTCGTGTTCGACTGGGGCGTGGCCGGTGCCGCCTGGGCGACCAATATCGGCGGTGTCGTCGGTGGTCTGCTCGTATGGCGACGCTACCTGCTGGGCCGGGCCAGCTACCCGGTCGACGCGCGATTCGTCGGTCTGCCGCGCGAACTGACCGCGCGCATCGTGCGCCTGGGCACGCCGGCCATGATCATGAGCTCGATGGGGCTGGTACAGGCAATTGTCGTGTTCAATATGCTGGCCCGCATCGGCGATGAGCACGACATCGCCTTCTTCGGTGCGGCCTGGCGCCTGCTGCTGTTCCTCATCACCCCGCTGTTCGGGCTGATGCGCGCCTTTCAGCCGGTTGCGGGGATGAACTACGGTGCCGGCCAGTGGCAACGGGTGCAGCGCCACTACTGGACCTTCGTCGCCGCCGGTGCGCTGATGATCGTGCCGATCTGGGGACTGATGAGCCTGTTTCCCGACCCGGTGCTGGCCCTGATGCTGCCCGAGGCCAGCTTCAGCGTCGCCGACCTGCACCACTTCCGCGTGCTGATGCTGGTGCTGCCGGTGCTGCCCATCGTGTTTACCGCGCTGGCGTTGCTGCCGGCCATCGAGCAACCCGGCAAGGCCACCACGGTGTCGATCTCGCGCCAGTTGCTGCTCTACGCCCCGGTCATGCTGATACTGCCGCGGTTCGTCGGAATCAGCGGCATCTACTACGGTTCAACCGCCATCGACTTCCTGTGTGCGCTGTGGCTTCTGACCATCGTGCTGACGACATTTTCCGGGCAACGGTCCGGAAGTGGGCGAGTCTTGCGCTAGAATCGGGCAACACCGTTTTCGGAGTATGCGCATGTTCCGATCCGTCCTCGTGCTGGGATACATTCGCGGCATCCGCATCGAGATTCACGTCAGCTGGCTGATCATCTTCGTGTTGCTGCTGGTCTCGCTGGGCGCCGGACTCCACCAGGCCTACCCCGACTGGTCCCCCGCCACGGTAGTCATCACCACCGTTGTCACGGTGCTACTGTTCTTTGCCAGTATCCTCGCCCACGAGCTCGGCCATAGCGTCGTTGCCATCCGGCGTGGCGTCCCGGTCAGAACCATCACGCTGTTCATCTTCGGTGGCATGGCACAGATCAGCAAGGACTCGGAATCGGCCAACGACGAGTTCTGGATCGCCATCGCCGGTCCGGCGGTCAGTTTCGCACTGGCCGCGGGTTTCCTGCTGCTGTCGCTGCCGGCAGTCGCGATCAGCGAACCGCTGTCGGTGGCGTTGGTCTGGCTGGGACTGGTCAATCTCGTCGTTGCCGTCTTCAACCTGATCCCCGGCTTTCCACTCGACGGCGGACGCGTCTTTCGGGCGCTGGTCTGGAAGTTCACCGGCGATGCCGCACGTGGCATGCGCGCCGCGGTCATGGGGGGACGGCTGGTAGCCTACGGCCTGTTTGCCGTTGGCCTTTGGAGCATGCTGGCCATGGGCAACCTGCTCGGCGGATTATGGATCATGATCATCGCCTGGTTCCTGCTCAACATGGCCGAGGCCAGCGGTCGGGATTTCGGGATGCGCAAGCGCCTGCGCGGGTTACGGGCCCGCGATCTGGCCGATCAACACCTGCCCCTGGTTTCTCCGGCGACAGCGGTTGACCAATGGGTGAACGATCATATGCTGGCCGGCGGGCAACGTGCCCACTTCGTCGGTGATCGCGACGACGTGATCGGCCTGGTTACGCTGTCGGACGCCCGCAAGCTGCCACGTGAACGCTGGTCGCAGACAACCGTCGCCGACATCATGACACCGGTCCAAAAGCTGGTGCGCGTCGAACCCGACAGCAGCGCCGAAGAGATCCTGCAACTGATCAACGAGCACAGCCTCAACCAGTTACCCGTCATGGACGGCGATCGCGTCACGGGCTGGATCGACCGGCGCCGTCTGCTCGGCACCATCGAACTGCACCTCGAGCTGAAATCCTGATGCGCGCCATGTTGCTCGAGCGCGTGCGGAGTGCCGGCGACGATGACCGACCGCTGCGCGCGGTCGAAATGGCAATACCGGAGCCGGGAGCTGGCGAGGTGCTGATCCGGGTTCATGTCTGTGCCGTATGCCATACAGAGCTGGACGAGATCGATGGTCGAGTGGCGGCCCGGCTGCCGGTCGTGCCCGGCCACCAGGTCGTCGGCACCATCAAGGCGCACGGCCCCGATGCCGAAGACGGTGCACCCGTCGGCAGCCGAGTCGGCGTCGGCTGGATATTCAGTGCCTGTGGCCAATGCGAGCGCTGTCTCGAGGGTCGGGAGAACCTGTGTGCCGATTTTCGCGGCACCGGCTGCCACGTCCACGGCGGCTACGCCGAGTACATGACGGCACCATCGGCCTTCGTTCACCCTATCCCCGAAAAGCTCGGCGATACGGCCGCGGCACCGATGCTGTGCGGTGGTGCCATCGGCTTGAGAAGCCTGCGCCTGTGCGAACTCGTCGACGGCCAGGTACTCGGCCTGACCGGCTTCGGCGGCTCCAATCATCAGGTCCTGCAGCTCGCGCGCATCCTGCTGCCCGACAGCCCGGTCATGGTCTGGGCACGCAACCCGGGTCAACGTCGACAGGCAATGGAATCGGGTGCGGCCTGGGCCGGCGACACCCACGATACGGCGCCTCATTTCGCCGACGCCATCATCGACACCACCCCGGTATGGGAGCCGGTCATGGCCGCCCTGAACCAGCTGGCACCGGGCGGGCGGATGGTGATCAATGCCATCAGCAAGGAAGAAGCGGATCGCTCACTCCTGGCCGGACTGGACTACTCGAAGCAACTGTGGATGGAGCGTTCGATCCGGTCGGTCGCCAACGTGACTCGAAGCGACATCCGCGACTTCCTCGAATTGGCCGCCGGGAACGCCGAACTGCGCCCGCACACGCAGAGTTATTGTCTGGAAGAAGCCAATCAGGCGCTGGCCGACATTCGCGCCAGCCGCATTCGCGGCGCCAAGGTACTCCAGATCAGCCAGTCTCTGGTGAAGTGATCAGCGCTTGCGCACATCCTGGAGAATATCGAAACGGGCAAAGTACTGGTTGCCGGGTTCATCGTCCTGGCGATTGCCGCTGCGCGCTGAACCGATGATGCCGATGTACTTCATGTCGTCGCCGGGAGCCATGCGGTAGACCAGCAGGGCCTTGCGGGTTTCCGGCAAGGGCACATCGGAAATCACGGTCACATTGCGTTCGCGACCTGCTTCGGCCACGGTCACCTTCGTGAAACGACCGCTGTCGGCAGTCATGTCGGAAACCGCACCCTGGTAGTAGGTCGTCTGGCCGCGCCGTTCCAGACCCAGCGAAGTGGACAGCGAGGCACACATCTCCTCGGCCCGCTTGACCGTGTCTTCCGTCAGCGCTTCGAAAAGCTCCTTGTCGCGCGACATATTCTCAACCCCGATCTGCATGAATCGTGAATAGCATTATAGAGATAGAGTTCTCAAAAAATAAACCTTTTTTGCGCAGCGACCCCGGTCAGGCCCCGCGCTTGCGCGCCCACCAGGCCAGGCGTTTGCCGATCTCGCGCTCGAAACCGCGCTCGACCGGCCGGTAGAACTTGCGCCGCTGCATCTCGTCGGGAAAATAGTCCTGGCCGGAGAAGCCCTCGTCGGTATCGTGATCATAAACGTAATCGCGACCGTAACCGAGTTCCTTCATCAAGGCCGTGGGTGCATTGAGGATGTGTGACGGGGGCGCCAGCGACCCGGTTTCCCTGGCTGCCGCCATGGCTCCTTTCTCGGCCTTGTAGGCCGCATTCGACTTCGGCGCGGTGGCCAGGTACAGCGTCGCCTGGACGATGGCCAGCTCGCCTTCCGGCGAACCCAGCACTTCGTAGGTTTCGCGCGCGGCCAGCGCCTGGACCAGCGCCTGCGGATCGGCCAGACCGACATCTTCGGACGCGAAGCGGATCAGGCGCCGGACAATGTAGAGCGGGTCCTCCCCACCGACCAGCATGCGCGCCAACCAGTACAGGGCGGCATCGGCATCCGACCCTCTCAGGGACTTGTGCAGTGCCGAGATCAGGTTGTAGTGCGCCTCGCGGTCCTTGTCGTAAGTCGGGGCCCGCCGCTGCATCAACCGCGCCAGCGCGGCTTCATCGAGCCGCTCGTCATGCGCGGCCAGCCCGGTGATCGCTTCCACTGCATTGAGCAGGTAGCGGCCGTCCCCATCGGCCATGGCCAGCAACATTTCGCGAGCCTTCGGGGTCAGCGGCAACGGCACAGCCAGGTGCTCCTCGGCACGCTCCAGCAATCGCGCAAGCGCCGCCTCATCCAGGCGCCGGAGCACCAGCACCTGCATGCGCGAAAGCAGCGCCGCGTTGAGTTCGAATGACGGATTCTCGGTGGTCGCCCCGACCAGTGTGATGGTGCCGTCTTCAACATGCGGCAGAAAGCTGTCTTGCTGGGCGCGATTGAAGCGATGAATCTCGTCGACGAACAAGAGCGTGCCCTGGCCATTGTTGCGACGAATCTTCGCGGCCTCGAAGATGCTTTTCAGATCACCGACGCCCGAGAAAATGGCGGAAATCTGGACGAATTCGAGATCCCCGACCTGTGCCAGCAAGCGGGCCAGGGTCGTCTTGCCCGTCCCCGGCGGGCCCCAGAAAACCAGCGAGGAGACCTTGCCCGAGTCGACCATGCGCCGCAGGGGCCCGTCGGTTCCGAGCAGATGATCCTGCCCGACGACCTCGTCGAAAGATTTCGGTCGCAACCGATCGGCCAGCGGACCGGCCGCGGCATCGGTTTCGGAACCCTGTCGAGCAAACAGATCGGTCATGGGGCCAATCGTAACCGGATTGAAGCAGGTTCGAGGTTCGAGGCTCGAGGTTGAAGGAGCGAGGTGCGAGGGACAAGCCGTTACGCCCTCCTTCACACTTTACACTTCACACTTCAAACTCCTATCCCACCCACCGCCATGCAACGCGTCCTGCTGCTTTCCGCCTACCGATCCGACAGCCATGCAGTCTGGGCCGACTGGCTCAGGCACAACATCGAGAATGTGGACTGGCAGGTGCTGGAGTTGCCGGGTCGGCATTTCGCCTGGCGCATTCGCGGCAACCCCCTGAGCTGGCTGGACGATATCGGACCCGAACCGCCCGACCTGGTCCTGGCGACCTCGATGGTCGATCTGGCCACGCTCAAGGGGCTGCACCCGCACCTGGCCGGCGTCCCCTCCTGGTATTACTTCCACGAAAACCAGTTTGCCTACCCTTTGAACAAGGGCCAGGTGCGTAGCGTCGAACCACGCGTGACACAGCTCTACGGCGCCCTGGCGGCCGACCGGCTGCTGTTCAACTCCCGGTTCAACTGCGACAGCTTCCTGGCCGGAATCGACGAATTCCTCGACCTGATGCCCGACGGCATCCCCGGCGGCGTGCGCGATCGACTGGCACCGCGCTGCGAAGTCCTTCCGGTGCCGGTCGCGCCCGTTCAACCTGCCGGACAACGCGATCAGCAACTGATCGTCTGGAATCACCGCTGGGAATACGACAAGGCGCCGGAGGCCTTCGCCGAAGCCATGATTAGCCTGGCCAAGTCCGGCACCGACTTCCGCCTTGCCCTGCTCGGCAAACGGCCCAGAAACACACCCGAGCCCCTGGCGCGACTTCGCCGTACCCTGCCCGACCGGATCGTTGCCGACGGCCGACTCCCGCTGAATGAGTATCACCAATTATTGGGGCGTGCCGGCATTGCCGTCAGCACCGCCATCCACGAGTTTCAGGGCATCAGCATGCTGGAGGCGGCCAGCGCTGGTGCCCGTCCGCTGGTACCCGATGCCCTGTGCTACCCGGAACAATATTCCACCGAGTATCGCTACCCCGCCGGCGATCTCGATGCGCTGGTCGCGCGTCTGCATCAATGGCTGAGCGGATCTCCGCCACCACCCTGCCCGGTCGATCGATGGCTGACATCGGATACGGGGGAGCGCTGGCGCGCAGCATTGGAGATCTGAAGATATTGCACGCCGGCAAAGCCTGATGCATCCAAAGACCCCACTGGCGTCGTATTGATCAATAAGGATCACACGACAACAATCCCATCGCCGATGCGCGATGAAAGCGGGAGTCAAAGAGATGCATGAACCAACCGATGGCCGGATGAACCGGCTTTCCAGACCGTCCGCGCGCCAACTTTCGAGTCTTTGCACGTCGCGCCTCTGGGCGCTCGCGGGTCTTGCTTGGATTCTGCTGGCAGCCTGCGCCACGCCGTCCCTGGTCGATTCCCCAGCCCCCGAACTGTCGGAAGATGCCGCTTCGCAGGACAGGACCGAACAGGACACAGGGCATCCGCCCGCGCCCCCTGAACCAGAGCCAGAATCGGCACCGGAAGATACCGTTCAGGTGGACAAACCGCCAGAAAAACCGGCACCGCCGCCGGTCGAGGCGGAATCGGACTTGACGGCCACGGAACCACCGACTGCCGAGCAGCAGCCGGAGCCGATCGAGCCGGAAGCTGAAATGCAGGATCAGCAACCGGAAGCAACGGAACCGGAACAGGCTGCACCGGAAGCTGCAAAGCCGGAAACGCAGCGATCCGAGCCGGACCGCCGCCTCACCACCCCACAGCCGACCCAGGAACTGGCCGGTCGCATCCGCGTTCTCCAGAATGGACGGGAACAGGCCTTTGCATCCATGTACCTGAATCAGACCGTCGTGGCGTGGATGCCGGATCAGGCGGTTGCCGTTGAACCCATGGCCGAGCGCCAGATCGTCACTCGCCAGCGGCAGTTCTTCCCGCCGACCCTGGTGGTCACCAGCGGCACGCCCGTTCGTTTCCCCAACATGGATCCCATCGACCACAATGTGTTCTCGCTGACACCGGGGCACCGTTTCGATGTCGGCCGTTACGGCGAGGGCGAGGGTCGTGCGCACGTCTTCGAGGGGTCGGGAATGGTCGAGATCCTGTGCAACCTGCACAGCAACATGACGGCTTATATGCTGGTACTGGAAACACCGTTCTTTGCCACACCGGACGAGGATGGCCGATTTTCGCTGGAAGGCCTGCCCGATGGTCCCGGCGAACTGCTGGTCTGGAATTACCGGGGCAGTGAACAGGTGCAGCGACTGACGCTTGACTCCACCCGTAACACCGACATGATTCAGGTCGATGTGGACATCACGCGCGCGGCGCCCCGGCAACGCTCAAACCAGTGACGACTATGCGCGATGTACATTCAGCGTAAGTGCAGCACGCCAACAGGGGGATGGTTCAAAATGACCCGAGCAGTTACGGGTACCTTGCTGTGGTTTCTGCTGCTGCTCCATGCACCTCCGTCATCAGCCAATGAGACCGGTAGCTGGGTCAACGTGGCAGAGAATACCGTGCTTGCGGGCACGGACATCCGGGCCATCGGTCAGGTTCGCTTCCCGGACGGATTGAGCGCGCTGTGGATCAGTACGCCGTCGGCAATCTGGCGAAAGACCGGCGGAAATTGGCAACGCTGGCCGGAGAACGAAGACATTACGGGAGAGGTTCGCGATATCCTGCTGGCACCCGATGCCAGCGGCATCACGCACTGGTGGCTGGCCACCGGCGACGGTCTCCTGAAGTCGCCCGACGGCCAGGAATGGCAGCGCCTGAATGCCGCCAACTCACCGCTGACCGACGACGACATCCAGGCACTCCACCTGACCCAGGGTCATGACGGAAATGCCGTGATCTGGATCGGCACCGGTCAGGGTCTGATGCAACTTCAAAACGACGAGTGGCGTGTCATTGCGGCACGGTCCGACGGCTTCCACGGCGGCCAAATCGATCGCCTGCTCGGCATCGAAGCGGATGCCGGCCACCAGGTCTGGGCCGCAGGCCGGGAAGGTCTCAGCGTGCACGCGAATGGACAGTGGCAGCGGCCGGATCGTACCTGCCTCCACAGGCAGCGGGCATACGACATCAGGCACCTGACCCACCCGATGGGCAACCGGATCGGCGTCGCCACTGATCGCGGCCTCCTTCTGATCGATCCGGCAAATCTCGAGGATTGTCGCCTGTTGGATTCACCGCACGCCGCGGATCAACCGGTTACCGCGCTGAGCGGCAATATGGACCACGGCGTCATTCTGCTGCGACCCGGCGGCATCGAAAGGCTCCAGTTCGGGCGTTCCCTTGAGGTATCACGATGGGCTTGGTCCGACCAGCATGACGGCCTGCCAGCCTCGGCTCAGTGGGTCTCTGGCCAGCCGACGATTGGTCTGGATGAAGCGCCGGTTGCTTCCCGTCAAGGCTTGTGGGCCTGGAAAGGGAGACCAGCCGAGCGCAACGACATCGAGCTTGCCCTGTCCATCGAGGAAACCGGCGAAGTCATCGCAGACGGCGAGGCCATCCGTGTACGAGACAGTGCGGTGCGCTTCTCTGCACAAGTCCGGGGAATGGCACGTCCCCATGCCGCACTGTATCGGCACTCGGTCGATAGCGGGGAGAACTGGACAGCATGGCAGCGAACACCGGTTTTCGAGGTGCCGCTACCGGAATTCGGCCGGAATACCGTCCAAGTCGAGATGGTGGACGATCTGGGCGAGCGCCGGGGACCGTGGCAATTTCACCTTGAAAGGACGTTTCCGATTGGAACCATCAGCGCCATTGTCCTCGTGACCCTGACGTTGATCATGATTGCGCTGATCATCCAGGTCAGGCGAAAAAACTGAAAAGTCGCCCGGATCAGCGACCCAGTGCCAGTGCAGTACGCAGCAGCAGTCGATCCTTCCAGGAAATGACCTCTCCCCGAATCAGCATCAGGGCGCCCTCCGGGCTGGTAATGGTGGCGTGTCGACTGCCGGCCGGCGCCATCATGTAGTCACCCGCGCAATAGCGTTCCTGCCGATGCTCCAGGCACCCTTCGAGCACAAAACATTCCTCGTCATGCTCATGCGGATGCGCCGGAATTCTGGCCCCGGCGTCCAGTCGCCACAAGGCAGTCTGGACGCCCGCTGCTTCATCGGTGTGCAGGATCCGGATAAAAACGCCCGGCAGGACTTTTTCCCAATCCCGGTCACGGTTGCGCACGACCGTCATCGATCGTCCCGCAGTCGCCAGCAACCGCCGCTTCATTCTGGCCTTGCGCTCGGGATCGAACACACCGTCAGCCTCCGCTTCGGTGCGGGCAGTGGTCGTCTTGTCGCCGTTATCCTGCATCATCGTCGCGCCGGGTCAAAAAGTGAAAGTACGCTTCGCATTCTCCCAAGTCCGCGTCGGCAATGCGACTTGACAGTACCCAGCGGCAGGCCGAGCCGTTCCGCGATCTCCTGATGGCTCAACCCTTTGAAAAAAGCCAGCCTGATCACTTGTCGCTGCCCCCTGTTGAGTGCGTGCAGCGAATCCCTGACGGCACTGGCCACGGTTGCAGTTTCCAGTTGGTCGAATGTTTGTTCAGCATTGTCATCAGTATACGCAGCAACGTCGGTTTCCGGATGCAGCTGTTCCCTCCGATGCCTGGCCTCACGGCGCAGGGCATCGAGGCTGCGGCTTCGTGCCATCGTGAAAATCCATGCCTTGGCAGAACCGCGGACCGGATCGAAACGATCCGCCTTCATCCACACCTGCATGAAGACATCGGAACAGATTTCCTCGGCCAGCGCACTACTGTGAACAATTGACACCGCAATGGCGTAGACCCGGTCGGCGAACATGTCGAACAGGGTCGCCAGCGCACTCTCGTCCGATTCGCATACCCGCTCGATCAATTGCTCGGCAATGCCGGGGATTTCCCCAGTCCCGGACGGATTGTCGACTTTCATCAGCATGGTGCGGGTTCCCTTGAAATCTTGCTGCATCCAGTTCGCACTGTGCCCGCGTACAGGCAATGAAATGTGAAAGTTCTTGCGCACAACGACTTTCCATTCGACTTGAAGGACATCCAATTGAGGAGCATGACTATGTTGAAAAGGCAGTTCGTGGCGCTTGTATTGATCGCCTGCAGCGTCCAGGTCTTTGCCGCCGGCGGCAAGCTGCTGGGCACCGGCGGCGTGACCCAGTTCGAGGGCGCCGGCGGCGGCGGCCTGACGCCCTGGGCCCTGATCACCGGCATGGGAACCGAAGACGAGATCGGTGGCTCGGCCCACTTCACTTACCTCGGCATCGATGACTATTCGTTGGCCTCGTGGGGTGTCGGCGTCGGCTTCTTTGATCGCCTGGAGTTGTCGCTGGCGCGCCAGCAACTCGAGGTTGACCAGCGCATCGTCGAAAACACGGCAGCGGCGCTGATCGGCGGACTGGAGCCGATCCTCGGCGATCCAGGCCCGGTTCAGGCTGCATCCACCCGCATCGAGATGGACATCATCGGCGCCAAGCTTCGCCTGTTCGGAGACGCCGTTTTCGACCAGGCCAGCTTCATGCCGCAGGTGTCCGCGGGCATACAGCACAAGCGCAACAAGGATTTCGGCAGCGGCGTCGCCGTGCCGTATCTGGGCGATGTCGGTATTCCCGCCCTGCTCGGTGCACACAATGACAGCGGCACCGACTATTACCTGTCGGCAACCAAGGTGTTCCTGGGCATTCCCGCCGGCCGCAACCTGCTGCTCAACGCCACCCTGCGCTCGACCCGGGCCAATGCCTTCGGCCTGCTCGGCTTCGGTCGCGAAGTCGTCAACCCGCTCAACGGCGAACTGCTCGATCG
>SKZJ01000021.1 GCA_007127425.1 Wenzhouxiangella sp. | reverse complement strand
TTTTCTGCGACGCAGTGGAGTTGACAGCAGCGCATAGACGGCCAGGCCGGCGGTCAGGATGACGAAGGCCTCGCCGAGCGTATCAATGGAACGATAACTGGCCAGTACGGCGGCAACCATGTTGGGCACGCCCATGTCGGGGTAGCTCTGTTCGACGTAATAGGGACCCACGTGCACCTGGGCCGGGTTGCCGGCGTCGCCGAACTTCGGCATGTCCAGGGTGGCGTAGATCAGTGCCGCGCCGGTGACGACAACGACCGCCAGAGCCAGCAGGTTGTGGCCTTGCTTGGGGTGTTCGTAGCGGCGGGCCAGGGCCAGCAGGGCGAGTACGAGGATGGTGCTGATGCCGGCACCGACCGCGGCCTCGGTCAGCGCCACGTCGCCGGCATCGAGCACGGCAAAAAGCGCCGCCGACAGCAGTGAATAAATGGCGAACAGCATGGCTGCGGCGAACAGGTCTTTTGCGCGCACGATGGCAATGGCCACGATCACCAGGAAAATCAGCAGGGTGACGTCGATCAGGTATTCGATGACGGCTCTCCCGATGTGGATTCGGAGTCGTCTTCGGTCACTTCGGGTTCGACCCCGTCGACCAGCGCTGCCCTTGCCACCGCATGGGTCGCGGTCGGGGCCGTGAACAACAGGAACAGGAGGATCAGCACCAGCTTCAGCGTCAGCAGGCTGATACCCGATTGCAGCACGAGACCGAGGACCACCAGAAGTGGGCATAGCGTTTCAGCCACGCCGGCAGCATGCAGTCGGCTGAAGAAGTCCGGCAGGCGAACCAGTCCGAGACCGCCGATGATGCCGACCAGCCCGCCGAGGAGAAGGCAGGCCCAGGACAGGATGTCGATGAGCATGTCAAACATCGTCGACCACTCCATCACTGGAGCTGGCCAGGTCGCGGGTCTTGGCCAGTTTCAGAACGGCCACGATGGCGATGAAATTGATCAGGGCATAGACCAGCGCCACGTCGATCAGGTCGGCATGGCCGGTGATGTAGGTGATCAGCGCGATGATCAGCACGGTCTTGGTGCCGAAGACGTTGACAGCATTGATGCGGTCGTACACCGTCGGTCCCTTGAGCGCGCGCACCAGCGCCAGGGCCATGGTGGCGAAGATGGCCATCGTGGTCAGAACCAGTACCAGGGTCATGTCAGGGTTGCTCCGTGTCGGAACCTTCAAGCCAGGCGATACGTCGCGCCAGGGCACCTTCCTCGAGTTCCTCTGCCGATCGGGTATCGAGCGCGTGAACGGTCAGTTCCTTCTTCGTCAGAAGCAGCGAGACGGTGCCCGGTGTCAGCGTTGCCGAGTTGGCGTAGGTGACCCGGGCCACGGTGGAACGATGAGGGGTCGGAACCGTGATGACGCGGGGGCGAATGCCTCGGGGCGAGAGAATCAGGCGCGCGACGTTGAGGTTGGCACGGACGATCTGCCAGACCAGCCAGGCCCAGTACAGCGGAAGTCGCCAGGAATAGAGAATCGGGTTGTGCTCCTCTCCGACGACCTCCATGCGCAGGGCGATCCATACGACCAGGGCGACCGAGCCGGCCCCAAGCAGTAAAATCAAGGGTTTGTAGACCCCCGAAACGGCCAGCCAGAGCGTGGCCAGGATTAATGTGAGCGCAATGATGTATCTCATAGGACGGCGAATCTTACCAATTCTCACGTTCGACTTCGACACGGTCACGACCGTTTCGCTTGGCCTGGTCGAGCAGTTCATCAGCCCGTGACAACAGTTCGGCCACGTTCTTGTGCCCGCGCGTGGCGGTCACGCCGACGCTGATGGAAACGCCGCTCTCGTCTCCCGGGTCTCCCCATTCGTGCGCATGCACGAGGTCGCAGATACGGTGACAGATGGCGACCGCGTCGGGTAGTCCCGTCCCGGGGAAAAGCAGCAGGAATTCCTTTCCGCCCCAACGCACGACCACATCGTCGGGGCGCGAGCTTGAGCGCAACAGTTCGGCCATTTCGACTAGGACCCGATCCCCGGCATCGTGCCCGTGGCGATCGTTGATTTGCTGGAAATGATCGACATCGACCAGAGCCAGCGATACGAACTGGCCGCCGTCGAGCGCGGCGCGCCAGGCGCACTCGAGCTGTTCCTTGCCGTGGCGGCTATTGGGCAGCCCGGTCAGTTTATCGTGTCGACTGAAATGATCGAAGCGGTTGCGTTCCTTCCTGAGCAGGTGCTTTTGCTGCTGCAGTTCGCTCGTTTGCCGGGCCACGAGCGTCTCGAGGCGGGCGTTCTGTCGTGCCTGCCGGTAGCCCCCCAGCCACAATAACCCCGGGATCATGCCGGCCAGCACCAGTGCCGCGATCGCCATGACCCAGGTGCTCTGGTACCACGGCGGCGGTATGTCAAACGCGAAGCCGCGCGCGGTGGCAAGTCGGCCCAGGGCATCGCGTGCCTGGACTTCAAAACGGTAACGGTCCGGCGGCAGATGACTGAACTCGTGTCGGGCCTCGGCCTGCCAGTCCGACCATTCCGGCTGCAGGGGTGGAATTCGGTAGCGGTAGCGCGTGCCCTCCGGCCAGTCGAAAGCGGTCGCGGCAAAGTCGAAAGTGAGCGGGAAATCCTCATTACTCAAGGTCACCGGCTTGTCGCCCCGGGCGAGTCCCAGATGCTCTCCCCCGGCGGTAATCGAGCGGATGGCCACGCTCATTTCGGCGGGCGTGGTCGAACCCGGACCGGTCTCGACGCGGTAGAGGGCGTCCGCGCCACTGATCCAGACCGCCCCCCGCTCATCGGGCAGCACCGTATGGAACTCGACATCCGGCAGTCGACCGAGCATGGCATCGAGAGGATGAGCCTGTTCCGGGCGGCCGATATCGGTGACTCGAACACGCTGCGTGATGCCGTCGGTGGTAATCGCCCACAACACGCCGGGCTCGCTTTCGGCCAGCACCGTCGCGCCGCTGTGAGGCGCAATCAGCGTGCGGTGCAGGTCGTTGCGCGGATGCAGGCTGTCATCCTCGTGCCATTGCCAGATACCATTGTGTGAGGCGACCAGTTGATGACTGTCGCTGGCCAGGACGGTCCATCTGCCCGCATCCTCATCGGAATCGTCCCCCGGGTGTCTCCACAACACCTGTTCCTGCCTGGCATCCAGCCGTGCCAGGCCGTCCAGCCAGGTTTCCATCCAGAGTGTGGCATTGTTGCCGGCCTGGAGGCGGCGTACCGGTCCATTGAATAAGGTGAATTCGGTCGCTGCCCAGTCGTCATCGAGTCGGTCAAGATAGCCCAGCCCCCTGTCATAGGTGCCGACCCACAATCGCCCGGGTTGCCCGGGCAATGTTTCCAGGTTGGTGCTCAGGTAGGGTTCGGAAATCCGCTCGACCCCATCTTCGCCGACGGCATAAATGCCGAATGTGGTTGCTGCCAGCAGGCGAGTGCCTGCTGCCTCATCTTGCCAGGTGACCAGGTCCCAGACCTCGGAGTCGATGCCGTCGACGGCGTGGAACCGGCCGTCGAGGAGTCGGAACAGGCCCAGCGTGGTGCCGGCGTACAAAGTATCCTCATGCCGGATCAGGCTCAGTGCCGGTCCGTTCAGCCCACTGTGACGATCGAAGCGCGACAGCACGCCGCCGGTCTCGATGCGCGCGATGCCGGAATCCATGGCAAGCCACAAGCCGTCCTCGGCATCCACGAACAGGTGACGGACGCGCACATCGGGCAATCCGGCGCGGTGGTCGATGACCTCGAAGCGGTCGGCTTCCACATCGACCAGCACCACGCCGCCACGCTGCGTGGCGAGAGCGGCGCGACCGTCCGACAGGTTGACGCCGTGGTTGAGGTGCTGCTCGGCCAGGAAGGCGCTGGTCTCCGGCGCGATGGTGCTCAGATCTGCAGCTTCGGGATCGTAGGCGAACAGTCCGTCCCGACGACTGCCGACAAGAATGCGGCCGTCGGGCAGGGGGGTCATGGCAAAGACCTCCATGCCCGGCTCGGCGCCCGGCAATGCCTCGTAGCCGTCGCCGTCAAAGCGTGACAGGCCGTCGGTGATCAGGTCGGTGTACAACTCGCCGTTGAGCAGGAAGGAGGCGCCGGCCCGGGCTTGATCATGGCGATGAATGTGGATGTCCCCGTTCCTCACGTGAAACAGCGCTTGCCGACTGGAAAAGTACCAGCTTCCATCATATGAAAATGCCTGCCAAACATCGGTGAAGGCCGGCGCGTCGTCGGGGAGTCGATCGGCCAGGGAAATGTACTCCACGCGGCCATCAGTAACCGTACGGAGGTAGCCGAAATCACCCTGGCTTCCTACAAGGATGCGGCCGTCAGCGGCGCGTGACAGGGAGCGGATCGCCCGTCCCGGCGCGATGCGGACCTGCTCCCATCGGGCACCATCGAAAACCAGGACGACGCCTTCGTTTCCGAAGTACATGAAGCCGTTGTCACCCTGGGTGATGGCCCAGTTCTGCGTGCCGGCGCCGTAGGCCTGGGGCGGATACCAGGAGATGAAAGGTTGGCCGCGCTCTGAGGCCAGCGCCCAGGCATTACCGGTGCAAGTAACCAGCAGAAAAATGGCAAAACCGAAATGAACGAAAAGACTGATGCGCTGCAGCATTGGCCTGCGCTTCCGTAACCCCTGTCGCGCCAGAATAGCATGTGAGGTCGTGGCGGTCTTCCGACCGGTCCAACCGTTTTAGGGTCACGGATGTCTCGGGAAATCGTGCGAGTGCGGTGACGAGGTCAGGCCGCCCTGGCGAGTTGTCCCTGGGCAGTTCGCTGCAGCAGTCTGATCAGCGCCTGTCGATCCGTCTCCGGCATGGGACGTCCGTTCTGCGAGGCCGCGACATGTTCAATCAACTCATCGGTGGTCACGACCGGTAGCTCGGCTTTTTCCGGTTCGGCCACCGCGGCATCGGGCCGGGCGAAGCACACCATGCCCTGCGGCCGAAGGGCCAGGCCGTGGGTCAGCAGCCAGCGCTCCAGTGCCCGGGTCTGGGCGCGGACCTGGATGAGCGGGTTGTCGATCGCGTTCCAGCCCGGGCTGCTGCCGCAACCGGCGCGCTTGACGACCCGCCACTGCCGGCTGTCCGGGTCGACGTGGATCAGCCCGGGTGTGTTCTTGGCCTCGACGATAGTGACGGCGGCAGGCCCGACAATGATGAAATCCAGCTCCCTTCGGCCGTTGGTCAGCTCGGGGTCGGGGATATGGACCTGGTTGAAGAGGGCGTGATCGTCGGGCAGGCGGCTGAGCGTATCTAGTACCCGGGCTTCCCCCTCGACGCCTTCCATGACGTGGTGCGGCACGCTGGAGCCGCCGATGATGGCGGAGAAAAACAACACCATGGCCCCGATACCGACCAGCATGATGCCCAGTGGCGGGGTGATCCAGTAGCCGATGCCGCTGAGTGTGGTGACGAGAACGACGGCAAGGATCATGCGCCGGCGCCGGCGACCGGCAGCCAGTTGCATGTCGTCGCGATGGCGTGTGATTGCGGTGTACTCGGTGACGTGCGATAGGTCGGCCATGGCAGGATTCTGCCACAGCGCGGTGCGCCGGGCGAGGTGACATCACCACGTATTTTCCGCAGAATGCCCGCTTCAAGACCGATGAGCGACTCGCAAGCATGAATTTTTCCAGTGCCATTCCGGATGCCGCCGTCAACCCGGCCGAGCTGGCTTCGCTGGCGGCGATGATCCGGGCCGGCAGCACACTGATCGTGATCGAGTCGCATGACGAGCCCCAGGTGCTGACACTGTTCGCGGAATTGCGGCGCCAGCTCAACCGGCCCCTGTTCAAGTGGACCGCGGCCCAGGGAATGAAGTCGGTGGAACGCGACAGCGCGTTGCCCGAGGATCTGTCCGATCCTGCCGCGGCATTGGAATACATCGGCCAGGCCGGTGAGCGCGGGCTTTACCTGCTTATGGATTTCCACCCCTACTTGCAGGATCCGGTCAACGTGCGCCGCCTTCGCGAGCTGACCCGTGTTCAGGACGGTGTCGCTGCCGGCACACTGGTGCTGGTCAGCCCTGAGCTGAAGTTGCCGCGCGAACTGGAGGCGGTCGCCCGACGATTCGAGTTGATGCCGCCGGAACGGGCTGCCCTCGAAACGATGGTGCGGGAAGAGGCCGCCCGTTGGTCGGAACAACGGCAAGGCGCGGTTCGGCTTTGCGAGCGCGCTATGGAGCAGTTGCTCGGCAATCTCGAGGGGCTGACCATGAAAGACGCCCGCCGCCTGGCACGCAATGCCATTTTCGACGATGGCGCGCTCGACGAGAGCGACCTTCCCGAGGTGATGCGAGCCAAGTTCGAACTGCTCAACCCCGGCGGCGTGCTCGGCTACGAAATGGAAACGGCGAGATTCGGTCAGATTGCCGGCATGCCAAGACTCAAGCGCTGGCTGGAGCTGCGCTCACCCGTATTTACCGCCGCCGAGCCGCCGTCCGGCCTGGACATGCCGCGCGGCATGATGTTGCTGGGCGTGCAGGGCTGCGGGAAGTCGCTGGCTGCCCGCGCCGCCGCCGGGTTGTTCGGTGTACCGTTGCTGCATCTCGACTGCGGAGCGCTTTACAACCGCTTCCACGGCGAGAGCGAGCGCAACCTGCGCGAGTCGCTCAAGGCGGCCGAACTGATGGCGCCGTGCGTATTGTGGATCGACGAGATCGAGAAGGGGCTGGCGGTATCGGACAGCGACGGCGGCACCTCGCGTCGCATGCTGGGCACGCTGCTGACCTGGATGGCCGAGCATCGGTCCCGTGTCTTCATCGCTGCCACGGCCAACGATATTTCCATCCTGCCGCCGGAACTGGTGCGCAAGGGGCGCTTCGACGAGATCTTCTTCGTCGATCTCCCCGACGAGAAAACCCGTGCCGGGATTCTCGCCATTCACCTGCAGCGGCGTGAGCTCAAGCCGCAGTTGTTTCCGTTATCGGAGATCGCTCGATCCACCGATGGCTTTTCCGGAGCGGAACTGGAGCACCTTGTCGTCGCCGCCCTCTACGCCGCCCACGCCGAAAGCGAGCCGCTGACCACCGATCACCTGATGGCCGAGATCAAGCAGACCCGGCCCTTGTCAGTCACCATGGCCGAACCCATCGCCGAACTCAGGCAGTGGGCGGCAAGCCGGGCAGTGGCGGCCTGAGCTGGTTTGTTCCTCTTCCCTCTTCCCTCTTCCCTCTTCACTCTTCCCTCTTCCCTCTTCCCTCTTCCCTTTCACCTTTTCCCTTTCACCTTTCACCCTCACAAATACGGCGAAAACAGCCAGCACAACGCATCGCGAAACCGCACCAGCGGGTTACGGCCGTCGACTTCTTCCAGGGTGACTTCGCGTCCGGAATGGGTGGCGCGGTCGATGTAATCGATCAGGCCGGCAGCAAATTCGTCTCCGTAGACTTCGACCTGCAGCTCGAAGTTGAGCCTCAGGCTCCTGGGATCCCAGTTAGTCGAACCGATCAGGCTGTAGTAGCCGTCGATCACGAACAACTTGGCGTGATTGAAGGGGGCGGGCTGGTAGTGGACCTTCACGCCGCGCATCAGGACTTCCCAGAGCATGTTGCGCGTGGCCCAGTGGATGTAGGGCAGGTTGTTGACCTCCGGCAGCACGATCTGCACCTTCACCCCGCGCACGGCGGCCGCCTGGATGGCGCCGATCAGTTCACGCGAGGGCAGGAAATAAGGAGTCATGATGCGAACGGTCTGCCTGGCCTCGGCGATGGCGGCGCTCAGTAGCATGTTGAGGCGGTCAAGATCCTCGTCGGGGCCGTCGGTGACGGTGCGGCAGGCCAGTTCTCCGCTAGCGTCGGGTCGGCCTCGGGACGGCTCATCGGTGGTTCCGGTCGAGAATTCCCAGATTCTCAGGAATTCCTGACGGAGTTGGAGTACCACCGGCCCCTTGAGCCGGAAGTGCACGTCAGTGGTGCAGTTGCGGTTGTCGCGATCGTCGACCAGATGTCGGTCGCTGATGTTCATGCCGCCAGTGAAGCCGACCTGGTCGTCGACCACGAGAATTTTGTGGTGGTTGCGCATGTTGATCGACAGCGAGGGTGGCAGCAGCCGTGGCGGCAGGAAGCGGGCGACGCGGATGCCGTGGCGTTTCAGTGCGCGGCTGGCGCGCGGGATGGAGTACCACTCGCCGATGCCGTCGATCATCACCCGCACGTCGACGTCGCGTGCTGCCGCCGCAGCCAGTGCCTCGCGAAAAGCCAGGCCGGTACGGTCATTGTCGAGAATATAGGTGGTCAGCAGGATATGGCTTTCGGCACGCTCGATGGCGTCGAGCATGGCCGGATAGGCCGCCTCGCCATTGATCAGCGGTTCCACCCGGTTGTCGTCGACCAGCGCATGGCGACTCAGGGCCTGCCCGATGCGGGCCAGGGACTGATACTCATCCCGGATCGTCGGGGGCAGCGGGTGAATGCGTTCAATGGTGCGTCCGCGTTCATAGCCGAATTGCAGATCGCCCAGCCCAAGGCGTTGGGCCTTGCCGCGCGCGCGGTTGAGGCCGAAAAACAGGTAGATCACCGGGCCGGCAACCGGTGCCAGCACGCACACCGCGATCCACCCGAATGCCGCACGCGGGTCGCGCTTGTACAGCAGCGCATGCAGGGCTGTCGCCGGCGCCAGCACGGCATGAAACAACAGAATCAGCAGCGTTTGGAAGCCCAGATCCAAATTCGCCACAACCAGATGACCAGTCCGCAGTGTCGGCTGCTCCGCCATCGGTTGCAAGTTGGATTGTCCGGAAGACGGGAGACGGGAGACGGGAGACGGGAGCACCGGCCCGCTGTGCAGGTGCTTCGAGCGGACAATCGGAAATAGAGAAACGTAAAACGTAAAATGGGGGATGTGCCCGGCTGTCTTTGCGCACGGAGGCCAATGGTGGGCGTATTGCCCTCGATAGGCCCCCAATTCGGGCCCGGTTGCCAAGAACCACGCCATTGGCCACCAATGCCTGACCGAGAACTGCCGGTTCCCCCCTCGTTTCACGTTTTCCTATTTCCGATTGTCCGCCGAAATACCTGCACAGCGGGCCAATGCTCTCGTTTTCCGTCTTCCGTCTCCCGTCTCCCGTCTCCCGTCTCCCCGTTTCCCCGTTTCCCCGTTTCCCCGTTTCCCCGTTTCCCCGTTTCCCGTTTCCCCGTTTCCCGTTTCCCCGTTTTACCGAAGCCCGCGCCGCTCGGACGCACCCGCATCCGCCCTGACAAAACAACCGTGGAAGACCCCGACTCGCATCCTCACGCCATCTGCGCTAAACTACATATCTTTCTATCCCGATTAAAAGATAAACCTCGCCATGAGTTCCTATCTGTTTACTTCCGAATCCGTTTCCGAGGGCCACCCGGACAAGCTGGCCGACCAGATTTCCGATGCCGTGCTCGATGCCATCCTGGCGCAGGATCCTCATGCCCGGGTCGCCTGCGAAACCTTCATCAAGACCGGCGCAGTGATCGTCGGCGGAGAGATTTCGACGACCGCCTGGGTGGATCTGGAATCCCTGATCAGGAAGGTCGTGGTGGAAGTCGGATACGACTCGTCGTCCGTCGGGTTCGACGGCCATACCTGCTCGGTGATCAACATGATCGGCAAGCAGTCGCCCGATATTGCCATGGGCGTGGATCGCGATATCCCCGAGGACCAGGGCGCCGGCGACCAGGGGCTGATGTTCGGTTATGCGGCCAACGAAACCCCGGAACTGATGCCGGCGCCGATCCATTTTTCCCATCGTCTGGTCGAGCAGCAGGCCCGCCTTCGCAAGCGAGCCGATAACCCGCTGCCCTGGCTGCGGCCGGATGCCAAGAGCCAGGTCACCCTGCGTTATGTCGATGGCAAGCCGACCGCGATCGATGCGGTGGTGCTGTCAACGCAACATGACGACGGCATCGATCTGGAGGAAATTCGAGCCGGTGTGCGCAAGCACATCATCGAGCCGGTGCTGCCGACCGAATGGCTGCACAAAGACACCCACTACCACATCAACCCGACCGGCAAGTTCGTCATTGGCGGACCGGTTGGCGATGCCGGCCTGACCGGTCGCAAGATCATCGTCGATACCTACGGCGGCATGGCCCGTCACGGCGGCGGTGCCTTCTCCGGCAAGGATCCATCCAAGGTCGACCGCTCGGCCACCTACGCCGCGCGCTACGTGGCCAAGAACGTGGTCGCCGCGGGCCTGGCCGACAAATGCGAATTGCAGGTCAGTTATGCCATCGGCGTGGCCGAGCCGACCTCGATCTCGGTGACCACCTTCGGTACCAATCACATTCCGGAGGAGAAGATCGAGCAACTGATTCGTGAACACTTTGATCTCAGGCCCTATGGCATTCTCAAGGCCCTTGATCTGCTGCATCCCATGTACCGCATGACGGCTACGTACGGCCATTTCGGCCGCCACCCGGAGGAAGTCTCCACGAAGGTGGTTCGCGGGGGCAAGGAAATGACCGACTACTTCACGACATTCAGCTGGGAGAAGACCGACAAGGCCGATGCCTTGCGGGAGGCGGCAGGGCTTTGATGAAGAGTTTGAAGTTTGAAGTGTGAAGTGTGAAGGGCACCGGTTGTCGATTGCCCACCCTTAACACTTAACACTTCACACCTAACACTCACAAACGTTTTTTTATTTTAATCAGGAGTTCAATGATGAACGCCAACCTTGAAAATTCCGGAAAGGGCGTACTGTTCGACGAACAGATCGCACCGACCGAAAACGACTATCTAGTTGCCGATCTCTCCCAGGCCGATTTCGGCCGCAAGGAAATTCGCATAGCCGAGACCGAAATGCCGGGCCTGGTGCAGACCCGTGCAGAGTATTCCCAGGACAAGCCGCTGGCTGGTGCCCGCATTGCCGGCTCGCTGCACATGACCATCCAGACCGCAGTCCTGATCGAAACCCTGATCGAACTGGGTGCCGACGTGCGCTGGGCATCGTGCAATATCTACTCGACACAGGACCATGCCGCCGCCGCCATGGCCGAGCGCGGCGTGCCGGTATTCGCCTTCAAGGGCGAGACTCTCGACGAGTACTGGGAGTTCACTCACCGAATCTTCCAGTGGCCCGACGGGGGCACCGCCAACATGATTCTCGACGATGGCGGTGATGCCACGATGCTGCTCAATCTGGGTGCACAGGCCGAGGATGACCCCAGCGTGCTCGACAACCCGGGCAGTGAGGAAGAAAAGGCCCTGTTTGCCTCGATCAAGAAACGTCTGAAGGCCAACCCGGGCTGGTACTCGGAGGCGCTGGCGAATGTTCAGGGCGTGACCGAGGAAACCACGACCGGTGTCAATCGTCTCTACCGCATGCAGAAGGAAGGCACCCTCAAGTTTCCGGCCATCAACGTCAACGACTCGGTGACCAAGTCGAAGTTCGACAATCTCTACGGCTGCCGGGAATCGCTGGTCGACGCCATCAAGCGCGCCACCGACGTGATGGTCGCCGGCAAGACTGCCATCGTCTGCGGCTACGGCGATGTCGGCAAGGGCTCGTCCCAGTCATTGAGAGCGCTGTCGGCGAATGTCTGGGTGACCGAGGTCGACCCGATCTGTGCCTTGCAGGCCGCCATGGAAGGCTACAAGGTGGTCAATCTCGAAGATCCTGGTGTGGTCGAGGCGGCCGACATTTTCGTGACCGCCACCGGCAACTACAGCGTCATCAACCATGACCACATGGCGCGCATGAAGGACGAGGCCATCGTCTGCAACATTGGCCATTTCGACAACGAGATCGATGTCGCCAGCCTGGAGTCCTACGAGTGGGACGAGATCAAGCCGCAGGTCGACCACATCACCTTCCCCGACGGCAAGAAGATCATCCTGCTCGCGCGTGGCCGCCTGGTGAACCTGGGCTGTGCCACCGGCCACCCGAGTTTCGTGATGTCCAATTCGTTCACCAACCAGACCCTGGCGCAGATCGAGTTGTGGAAGTTCGGTGAGCGCTACGAGAACGAGGTCTACGTGCTGCCCAAGCATCTGGATGAAAAGGTCGCCCGCCTGCATCTCGATCGCGTTGGAGCGCGCCTGACCGAGCTCAGGACTGACCAGGCCGACTATATCGGTGTGCCGGTGGAAGGGCCTTACAAGCCGGAGCATTATCGGTATTGATGGAACGTGAAAGGTGGAAAGGTAAAACGTGAAACGGGGGCTGACGTTGTTTTTGGTCTTCAACGGCAACAGCCAATGGCAGAGTCTTGCCGTTGGCCCCTGCGCTGACAAGAAGACACCACTGGCAGCCCCCATTTTCCGTTTCCCGTTTTACGATTCACCGAGTGCCGAAGTCGACCTGAACTGACTCAACGCCGCCGACACACCGAAACCGCGATGCCAAATTCCACCCCCCAACTCAGCTTCGAGTTTTTTCCGCCCCGCAGCGCGGAGCAGCAGGCGGTGTTCGAGCGGACCCGGGACCGGCTCGCTGAACTTCGACCGGCTTACATGTCGGTGACCTTCGGCGCCGGGGGGTCGACGCGCGACCGCACGCGCGAGACGGTGTTCGGAATTCGGCAGGCGACCGGCATCGAGGCCGCGCCGCATATCTCCTGCATGGCCGAGAGCGATGCCGACATCGTCGAGTTGCTCGACGATTATCGTGCCAATGGCATCAAGCGCCTTGTCGTGCTGCGGGGGGATCGGCCTTCGGGCACCGGTGCGGGCGTTTTCCCCTATGCGGTCGACCTGGTGCGCTTCATTCGCGAGCGGTACGGCGATACCTTCACCCTCGAGGTGGCCTGCTACCCCGAACACCACCCGGAATCGCGCACCCCGGACGACGACCTGCAGCACTTCCGTGCCAAGGTCGAGGCTGGTGCTGACGGCGCGATCACGCAGTATTTCTTCAGTGCCGGCGCCTATTTCCGTTTTGTCGAAGAGGTACGGTCACTGGGCGTGGATATCCCCATCGTGCCGGGCATCATGCCGATTACCAACTACACCGGGCTGGCACGCTTTTCCCAGATGTGCGGGGCCGAGATTCCGCTGTGGATCGGCAAACGCATCAAGGCCTGGGATGAAGCCGGCGACCGGGAGTCGATCGCGGCTTTCGGCGAGGAAGTGGTCACCGATTTGTGTCGGCGGTTGCTCGAGGGCGGTGCGCCGGGCCTTCATTTCTACACCCTCAACCGCGCCCGAGCGACCCTGTCGCTGTGCCGGAATCTGGGGCTGGGTCAGCCGAAAGGTGCTGCGGCCGGTTCCTGATCAATCCTGCGCCTGAATCCTGAAATCACTGCCCTTTCTGCCTTTCGGGGCATGCCGGATCCTGTAGAAACTGGAAGTGTTCAGTGGTTCACCGTGAGTCCCCAGCAGCCAACGAAACGTGCGGTCCTCCCAGGTGTTACCGAAACCCTTTGCCGGGCGCTGGTACACGCCGATGTTGGCGCAATAGCCAATCGCCCGGGCAACGTCGCCGCGCACGATCTGCAGGCCGCCGACGGCCTTTTCCCGCCGCTCCGGTTCGAAGCGTGACAGGTCCAGGTCAAGCACCGCCGGCGCCTGTTCGGCCTCGGTGATGATCGGGTCGTCGGGATGCAGCATTTCACTGACCTGGTGAATCTGCGGGAAGGTCAGCATGGCATCGCATTCGGACAATTCGGCGGCGAGACTGTCCAGGGCGCCGGCTTGAAAGGTCACGTCACAATCGGTGAACCAGATCCAGTCGGCCTGCGTGGCCAATGCGGCCTGGTTGCGGCCGATCGAGCGACGAAATAGCCTCTCCTTGTCCAGCGCTTGCCAGTTCCAGGTGACGTTGGGTACCGTCTCCCCGGCAAAGTAGTCCAGGATGCGACCGGTGTCGCGATCATCAGGGCAGTGAAATACCGTCATCGTGACCCGGCAATCTTGTGGTGGATGCAGGATCAGGGAGCTGAGCTGGTAGTTCAGCAAGCGGCCGTATTTCCAGCAATGACTGACGATCTCCAGCTTGAGCGGCTGGCTGGAAGCCTGTCGGTCTCGATCCGGCAGACGAGGCTTGAACAGCCGGCGGGGCACCAGGCCGCTGGCGGCGCAACGAAAGAACTGCTCTTCGATGAAGTCTCTCACCACGGAAACGGGATGGCTTTGCAAAGCGGAACTCGATGACGGAAAGGGGGCCTGCGAAAGTATAGGCATCGTGGTACGCCATGGTCAATCAGCCGATGCGAGGCCCGGAGCGGGCGAACCCTCACTGACCTTCGCCGCGCACCATGGGCTCGCCGTCGGAATCGGCGGGTAACTCGATCTCGATCGGCCGGCAGCAGACGTGGCAGTCGATCACGACCTGTTGACCGAACTCACCCGGATCCAGTGGCAACTCGTTTGGTTCATTGCACCACGGACAGGTAAATGGATAGAGTTCCATGGTCGACACTCCTGTAGTGAGGGTTTTTGTGTGATCCCTGTCATGCATGTTACAGAGGCAGGCTGCTGCCGTTCAGAGCATGACCCAGAACATGCTAGTCTGACCGATTGCTGATCCCAGGATGATATGACGATGACGAGATTTCTGCCTTTCCTGATGCTCACCACCTTCCTGCTGGCAGCCTGCGAATCCGATCGTGATTCGGCCAGCGAGCCGACTGAGCCTGAGGTGACCCGTTCCGAATCCGCCCCCGGCGCGACCGAGGAGGGCATCGATGCAAGCGAGCGTGTCGCGCAACTCGACGAACTCTATGAGGAGTACTTCGAGGCCTCGCTGGAACTCAGCCCCCTGCGCGCGACCTTCATGGGCGACCATCGCTGGTCGGATCGCTGGCCCAACTCGCTCAGCGAAGAGCACCGCGACCGCATGCTCGAGCACCACCAAGACTATCTGGCGCGCCTGCGTGAAATCGGTAGCGAAGGCCTGGAAGGCCAGGACCTGCTCAGCTATCGCATGTTCGAAAGCGAGCGTGAGCGCTCCATTGAAGGGGCTGCGTATCCCGGTCACCTGCTGCCGATCAACCAGTTCCGCAATCCGGTCAACACCCTGATCATGCTCGGCTCCGGAGATGGTGCCCAGCCGTTCAGAAACGCCGAGGACTACGATGCATGGCGTCAGCGCGTCACAGAGTGGACGGTGTGGGTGGACCAGGCCATCACCAATATGCGCGAGGGCATGGAGCAGGACATCGTACAGCCGCAGATCCTGATCGAACGGACACTCGACCAGCTCGACGCGCACCTGGTCGAGGATCCCGCCGACAGCCTGCTGTTCCGTCCAGTGGAAGGTTTCCCTGATGAGGTGACCGAGGAAGAGCGTGAGCGCATCGAGGACGACTACCGCAGCCTGATCGCGGAAACGGCGGTGCCGACCATCCAGCGCCTGCGCGATTTTCTGGCCGACGAGTACCTGCCGGCTTGCCGCGAGACGGCCGGCATGAACGATCTGCCCGGCGGCGAGGAGTGGTACGCATGGCTGGTCGCCAACACCACCACCACCGACCTGAGTCCGGCCGAGATCCACGAGATCGGCCTGGCCGAGGTCGAACGCATCCATGGTGAGATCCACGACGTCATGGAGCAGGTCGGCTTCGAGGGCGACATGCACGACTTCTTCGAGTTCACCCGCACCGACGAGCAGTTCATC
>SKZJ01000016.1 GCA_007127425.1 Wenzhouxiangella sp. | reverse complement strand
TCGGGGGTCAATTCCAGCGCTCGCTCGAAGTGTTCCAGGGCTTTGTCGGCACTGGCGCCATAGGTCATCGCGCCGATCATCTTGCCGATCTTGTCGATGATTTCGGCATGGTAAAGGCCCGTGGCGGTATGGGCCTCGGCGTGCTCCGGTGCCAGTTCCAGTGCCGCCTCGAGTGAGGCGCGAATTTTCCCCCCCACCCCCTGGGAGAGCGCCGTGGTGATGGAAATGCACTGGCTGTAGCGGCCCAGCAGAAAGGCATGAAAGTAATGGGCGTTGGGGTCGTCCGGAAACTCTGCGATGGCCTCCTCGGCGTGCGCGATGCCGGCGCTGTAGATGGCCAGCTTGGTGTCGTCGTCTTCTTCAAGATAGTCGGCGTAGATGCCGGAGGCCTTGTTGGCCACGGCATGGGCGGTGATACCGATATCTTCGGCCAGGCTCACCGCACCGGCGAAATCGCCGGCGTGGTAGCGGCGCCAGGCCTCCAGTAGCTGCTCGTCGTCCGGGAGCGCCACACGGTCGCCCCGATGGAGTTCGGGCCAGGCGTCGATCAGAGCTTGGCCGTCGTAGGTATATGGGGTCGCGTCGTGGGGGAATTGAGCCCAGTTGTCTGTATTCATTTTTAGTGTGACCGCTCTAGAAACTGTCCGTATATTAACCCTCAACAGTATTTCGAACACAGTCCGCATCCCGCGGCAAGGAGAGTAGAACCATGGTCAAAAAGACCGCCAAGAAAAAGGTTGCCAAAAAGAAGGTAGCCAAGAAGACCGCCACTCGCAAGACCGCTTCCCGCAAGACGGCAAGCACGCAGGCGCAGGATTACGCCCACGAGATCTGGCTGGCCGGCCTCGGCGCTTTCGCGCTGGCGCAGGAAGAAAGCGGCAAGATCTTCAAGCAGGGTCAGAAGACGATCGATGAGACCAGTCGCAAGGTTCTCGGTGAGAGCACCAGGATGTTCGATCGTCTGGTCAAGGAAGGTTCCAAGCTTGAGAACAAGGGCCGCAAGTCGGTTACCGATACCGTCAGCGGTGTGCGCGGTGACGTCGAGAGCCGTGTCGGCAAGGTACGCGAGAGTGCCCAGACCAACTGGGACAAGCTCGAGAAGGTGTTCGAGCAGCGTGTTGCCCGTGCCCTGTCGCGTCTTGGTGTGCCGACCTCCGACGAGATCAGCAAGCTCAGCGACCGGGTCGCCGAACTGAACAAGCGTGTCCGCGAGCTTTCCGAGCAGCAGAAGAAGTCTGCTCCGGCCGCTGCCAAGCCGGCTCCGAAAAGTTCCGGTAGCAGCTGAACGATGTTTGTGTAGTCGACTCCTCCAAGACTACCCCGAAGCAGCCTGGGTTTCTTCCCTCGACCCAGCAAGGCTGCGATCATTTGACCCGGATTCTGTCCGGGTCTTTTTTTTGTTTAAAAATGGGAAGACGGGAGACGGGGGACGGGAGACGGGACGGTGGCCGGCAGTCTGGTCAAGAACGATAGGCGGCGGCTAGTGCTTCGAGCTCCTCGCGGGCTGGTCCGAGCAGGTAGGGGCTGACCAGGCTCAGTACCTGCCAGGCTGCCCGGTCAGGATGTGGCTGGGCGTCGTGCTCAAGCACCTGGTCGAAGGCGATCCAATAGGTGCTGGCCAGTGCGATGTTGCGGACCAGGGCATCCATCTCGTCGCGACTGGCTTCCAGCTGGCCACTGTCGGACAGGCCCTGGCAAAGTCCCCGGGCGGTATCCATGGAGAGTCGGAGGATACCCTGGAAACGGTAATGCAGGCCCCGGTTGCGGGCGCACAGGTCGGTCAGGTCACGGTAGAGAAAGCGGTAATCACCGATCGCTTCGAAAGCCAGGTGCAGGAACAGCCAGATGTCCTCGATGTGGGGTTCGCGCTCTTCCGGCGTGGCCAGCAATGAGAGCATGCGCTGCTCGAACTGGCCGAACAGCGTCTCGATCAGGTCCTGCTTGGTGCGGAAGTGGTAATGCAGGTTGCCCGGACTGATGTCCAGTTCGTCGGCGATCCGATTCGTGGGGACATGCGGTTCGCCGTCGCTGTTGAACAGGGCTAGGGCGGTTTCGAGAATTCGCTCCCGGGTGCGAGCGGCCATCGCTCAGGGAAGGGCAATCAGCCCTTGAGCGACTCGACGAGGTCGATGTATTTCTGCATGGCTTCTTCCCGGGGCATGCCCTGGACTTTCTCCCAGGCCTCGTGCTTGGCAACGCCGACAAAGTCGAAAAAACCCGGCTTTTCACCCGATACGTCACCCTCCGATCCCTGCTTGTAGAGTGCGTAGAGCTTGAGCAGCGTATCGTTGTCGGGCCGTTCCGGCAGATTCTGGGCATCGGCGGCGGCTTGCGTGAAGCGGGTTTCGAGCTCGTTCATGGGAGTGGTTCCGGGCCTTGTGTGCATGCAGTGTGGGCTATTTCTAGCATGCTCACATGGCAGGGTCAATCGATTCGTTTTCAATATGGGCATCAAGCCGCTACGAAGTTGGCAGAATCCGACCGGAAGCGGTATCTTTGCAGACCAGTCAGTCATCAACGCCACAGTCGGAGGGACTTCATGGCCTACTTCATTACCGGTGGAACCGGATTCATCGGACGCAATCTGGTTGACCAGCTCGTCAAGCGCAAGGGCACGATCTACGTTCTGGTCCGACGCGGCTCCAAGAAGAAATTCAACGACCTGGTCGCCGAACGCTGGTCCGATCACAAGCGCCGCATCGTCGCCGTCTCCGGCGACCTGACCAAGCCGAAGCTGGGCGTGAGCAAGGCCGATACCGAGAAGCTGTCGGGGAAGGTCAGGCATTTCTTCCACCTGGCGGCCGTTTACGACTTGAGCGCCGACGACGAGGCCAACGAGAAGGCCAACATCGACGGGACCCGGCACGCCATAGAATTTGCCGAGGCGATCAAGGCCGGGCGATTCCACCACACTTCCTCGATCGCCGCGGCAGGTCTTTACAAGGGGACCTTCCGCGAGGACATGTTCGAGGAGGCGACCGGGTTGGGCCACCCGTATTTCCGCACGAAGCATGAATCCGAGGGCATGGTGAGGCGCCAGTGCAGCATTCCGTGGCGGGTCTATCGCCCGGGGATCGTAGTCGGCCACTCGAAAACCGGCGAGATCGACAAGATCGACGGTCCGTACTACTTTTTCAAGCTGATCCAGAAGATGCGGCGCATGCTGCCGCCCTGGGTACCGACCCTGGGGCTGGAGGGCAGTCGCATCAATATCGTTCCGGTCGATTACGTCGCCCAGGCGATGGACCATATCGCGCACAAGCCCAGGCTCGACGGCCAGTGCTTCCACCTGACCGACCCCAATCCCAAGCGTATCGGCGAGGTGATGAACCTGTTCGCCAACGCCGCTCACGCGCCGCTGATGTCGATGCGCATCGATGCGCGGCTGTTCTCGTTCATTCCGGCGCCGGTCAAGCAGGGTTTCTCGATGCTGCCGCCGGTCAAGCGCATCATCAACCAGGTGCTCCAGGATCTCGGCATTCCCAAGGACATGCTCGGGTTTTTCAGCTACCCGACGCAGTTCGACAATCGGGATGCCGAGAAGGCGCTGAAGGGCTCGGGCATCAAGGTCCCGCCGCTGGAGGACTATGCCTGGATACTGTGGGATTACTGGGAGCGCCACCTCGATCCCGAGCTGTTCATCGATCGCTCGTTGTCGGGCCAGGTGCGCGACAAGGTGGTGGTCATCACCGGCGCTTCATCGGGCATCGGCAGGGCCGCCGCGCTGATGATGGGCGAGGCTGGCGCCAAGGTCATCATCGTCGCGCGGGGCGAGGAGAAGCTGCTGGAGACCAAGGCCGAGATCGAGGCCGCCGGAGGCCAGGCCTTCCCCTACACCTGTGATTTGTCGGACATGAAAGAGGCCGAACGGCTGGTCAAGCAGGTGCTGGCCGACCATGGCGCTGTGGATGTGCTGGTCAATAATGCCGGGCGCTCGATCCGGCGCTCGATCCAGCTGTCCTATAACCGCTTCCATGACTACGAGCGGCTGATGCAGCTCAATTACTTCGGCTCGCTGAAGTTGATCATGGGCTTCCTGCCGGAAATGACCAAGAAGCGCCGCGGCCACGTCATCAATATTTCCTCGATCGGTGTGCTCTCCAACGCACCGCGCTTTTCCGCCTATGTCGCCTCCAAGTCCGCCCTGGATGCGTTCTCGCGCTGCGCTGCCTCGGAATTCGCCGACACCGGCGTGGCGTTCACGACCATCAACATGCCGCTGGTGCGCACGCCGATGATTGCGCCGACCAAGATCTATGATCACGTGCCGACCATTACCCCGGAAGATGCCGCCGACATGATCAAGCAGGCGGTCATTTTCAGGCCGCAACGCATCGCGACACGCCTGGGTATCTTCGCCCAGATCCTGCATGCCGCCGCACCCAAGATATCCGAGATCGTCATGAACTCGGCCTTCCGCATGTTCCCGGATACGTCGGCGGCTCGCGGTGAAAAGGAAAGCGGGGCGGACAAGGCGACCCAGGAGCAGGTGGCCTTTGCCTCACTGATGC
>SKZJ01000332.1 GCA_007127425.1 Wenzhouxiangella sp. | reverse complement strand
GAGCAGATCGAGGCCGATATCAGTGAAGTATTCGGCGAGGAGGCGATTGCACGATGAAGATTTTCCGCATTCTGTTGATCGTTGCCATGGCCGCAACCGTGGCCGCTTGCGCCACCCAGCAGCCGCAGGACGATGCCGAGCTTCGCAATCTCCGGTTCGATCTCGAAGAGTTTCGTGCCAACCAGGATCTGTCGGGCCGCGTGCCACTGGCCCTGGCCGCGGCCGAACGCGCCGTGCGTGCCGCCGGCGCTGATCACCTGTCCGATCAGGAACGCGCCCACCGTATACACATTGCCAACAAGCATTTGGAGATTGCCCGCTCGGAGGCCTTCCGCGCCCAGGCCCGTGCTGAAGTCGAGGCGATCGATCAGCGCCGCACCGAGCTCCTGCTTCGGGCCAGCCGGCTGGAAGTCGAAGAGGCCCGGCGCGAGGCCGAGGAAGCTCTGCTGATGAGTCGGGCCACGCTGGAAGAAATCGAGCGCACCCGGCGCGAAGCGACAACCGCCGAGGAACTGCGCGGTGAGGCCGCCCGGCGCGAACGCGAAGCCCGGGAGGAAGCCGATGCGGCCCGCCGCCTGGCTGAAGCCCAGGCCAGTGAAATCGAGCTGGCCCGTCGCGAGGCTGACCTGGCCACCGAAACGGCCGCCTCGTTGCGCCGTCGGCTGGAGTACCTCGAACTGCGCGAAACCGACCGTGGTGTCGTCGTCACCCTGGGGGATGTGCTGTTCGCAACCGGAGAGACGGTACTTCAGCCCGACGCCCGATCAAATCTTCAGGATGTCGTCGATCTGCTTCAAACCGAACCCGACAAGCGCATTCGCATCGAAGGCCATACCGACTCGACCGGGGCGGCCAACGTCAACATGCGTATTTCTCAGGAACGTGCCGAAGCGGTACGCGACCAGCTCGTGGCCATGGGCATTGCCGCCGACCGCATTCGCGCCGTCGGCATGGGCGAGGACTTCCCGATCGCCTCGAACGAGGATCCGGAAGGGCGCAGCCGCAACCGGCGCGTCGACGTCATCCTGCTCAATGATTGACCCGAGCGCGCCGCTAGCGGCGCATTCGCGTACCTCGACGGATTTCGCCACGCCTGTGCCCTTGAAGTGTTCCGGCGATGGCGCTATAACTATTCCTATCATGGTGGATCTTTCGAGCGACTCGCTCACCTCACCCGCTGACCTCGACACCCACCGCCTCACCGGTGCCGGTTCAGTCGAAGCGTCGAGACTCAATCCCCTCCCACTTCTCCGGGGCCGCCCCAGCTCGGCCCGGTGTTTATGTCGTCGCGGCCCTTGTGGCACACGACGACCTGTCCCGCTGGACCAAGAAAACCAAAGGAGTCTTCCCATGTTTGAAAACCGAAAGGACCAGATGGAAATCCTGCTCAAGAACAACGACGACTTTCGGCATCTCTACAATCGTCATCAGCAGCTCGAAAAACGCGTCCTGGCCGCCGAAACCGGCACCGCCCCGATGGGAGATCTGGCGCTGAACCAGCTCAAGCGCGAGAAACTCAGGGCCAAGGATCAGCTCTCCCGCATCATGGAGCAGGCCCAGGCCGCCTGACCGCAACCAGCCACCCCCCGAAATCCCCACAAACACCCGATGCCCCCGGCATCGGGTGTTTTCGTTTCATCTCTTGCCGGCCTGACGGTAACGGGCTATGGTGACGGCCAAATTTCCGACCGAAATGAATCTGCCATGACCGTCTGCAACAATGTGCTGGAATTGATCGGCAACACGCCCGTGGTGCGGGTGAATCACCTCGACACCGGACCCTGCGAGCTCTACCTGAAGCTGGAAAACCAGAATCCCGGCGGCTCGATCAAGGATCGCATCGCCCTGAAGATGATCGAGGAGGCCGAGCGCCGCGGCGACCTCAAGCCCGGCACCACCATCGTCGAGGGCACGGCCGGCAACACCGGACTGGGGCTGGCGCTGGTCGCCGCCCAGAAGGGCTACCGCCTGATACTCGTCATCCCAGACAAGATGAGCCGGGAGAAGATCTCCAACCTCAAGGCCATGGGTGCGGAAGTCATCGTCACCCGCTCGGATGTCGGCAAGGGCCATCCCGAGTACTACCAGGATCTTGCCCAGTCGATCGCCGAGGAAACCGGGGACGCCTACTTTATCAACCAGTTCGGCAATCCCGACAACCCGCTTGCCCACGAGACCATGACCGGCCCGGAGATTCTGGAGCAGATGGGCGAGGATCTTGACGCCATCGTCATCGGCGTGGGTTCAAGCGGCACCGTCACCGGTCTTTCGCGCTACTTTGCCGAGGCCGCACCCGATCTCGAATTGGTGCTGGCCGATCCGGAAGGCTCCATCCTGGCCGACTACATCGCCACCGGCAAGGTGCGCGAGGATGCCGGCGGCTGGCTGGTCGAAGGCATCGGCGAGGACTTCCTGCCCTCGATCAGCGATTTCACCCGCGTGCGCAAGGCCTACTCGATCTCCGACCGCGAGAGCTTTCTGACCGCGCGTGAGCTGCTGATGAAGGAAGGCCTGCTGGGTGGCTCCTCGACCGGCACCCTGGTCGCCGCCGCGCTGCGCTATTGTCGTGAACAGACCGAGCCGAAGAAGGTGCTGAGCCTGGTCTGCGATACCGGCAACAAGTACCTCTCCAAGGTCTACAACGACTACTGGATGCGCGAACAGGGCTTTATCGACACCGAACTTCACGGCGACCTCAGGGACCTGATCGCCCGTCCCGTCACCACTCATGACGCCATCACCGTCGGCGCCGACGAGCCGCTTTCGAATGCCTACAAGCGCATGAAACTCTACGATGTCTCGCAATTGCCGGTGCTCGACGGTGAGCGTATCGTCGGCATCATCGACGAATCCGACATCCTGCTGGCCGTCTACAACCACGAAGAGCGCTTTGCCGAACCGGTCTCCGGCGCCATGGTCGCCGACCTCGAATCCATCCAGGTTGACGCCGCCATCGACGACCTGCTGCCGGTCTTCGACCGCGACCGCGTCGCGATCGTCATGGATGGCAAGCGATTTCTGGGGCTGATTACGCGGGTGGACCTGTTGAACTACCTGCGACGTCGTGCCGACCGCTGATTTCTGCGGTTTCGAATTCGGGATAAACCGAACAGGCCGCACGGAAGCGTAAAACGTCAAAACGGGAATCGAGGGGAAGGCCATGAATTTCTGCAAAGCTCCGGTGGCCAATGGCAGTGCCATCGACGTTGGCCACCCGGGCGAGGGGATCAGTACAGACCGGCTCCCGTTTTCCGTTTTACGATTTCCGTTCACCAAGACACCGGCCTCGTGAACCCTGTCTCACCACGTGCAGCCTGGAAAGTCTGGTGGAAGGTCGCCTTCCTCAGTTTCGGCGGGCCCGCGGCGCAGATCGCGGTGATGCAGCGACTGATCGTGGAGGATAAGGGCTGGATCGGGCAGGACCGCTTCAACCACGCGCTGAACTTCTGCATGCTGCTGCCCGGCCCCGAGGCCCAGCAGCTGGCCACCTACCTGGGCTGGCTGATGCACGGTGTGCGCGGCGCACTCATCGCCGGCATCGTCTTCATCCTGCCCGGAGCGGCGGTGATGCTGGCCTTGAGCCTGCTCTACGTCACCGTCGGCCAGACCGGCGTAGTCGAAGGCCTGCTGTTCGGACTCAAGTGCGCCGTGCTGGCCATCGTCGCCCAGGCGCTGATGCGCATGTCCGGCAAGGTGGTCCAGGGACCGGCTGCCGGCATGATAGCCGCGGCGAGCTTCATCGCCATGTTTTTCTTCTCACTGCCGTTTCCGCTGGTGATACTTGCCGCCGGACTGGTCGGCCTGATCCTGTTTCGCAAAGGCTCGGTCGATCCAGCCGCCATCGACACCCCGGCCGTGATCGGCCATCGTCCCTGGCTGTGGTCCTTGCTGGCCTGGATGGCCCCCGTGGCCGGCCTGGCCCTACTGTTCGGTATACAGTCGGTCTGGACCGAACTGGCGGTTCTGTTCAGCCTGCTGGCCAGCCTGAGCTTCGGCGGCGCCTACGCGGCCCTGGCCTGGGTGGCGCAGTTCGCGGTCGAATCACGCGAATGGCTTACGGCCACGGAAATGCTCGACGGCCTGGGCCTGGCCGAAACGACTCCGGGGCCGCTGGTGCTGGTCACCCAGTTCATCGGCTTTCTTGCCGCCTGGCGCAACCCCGGCCTGCTCGAACCCCTGCTGGCCGGCAGCCTGGGTGGGCTGCTGACAACCTGGGTGATCTTCGCCCCCTCGTTCCTGTGGATCTTCCTGCTTGCACCTCACGTGGAGAAACTGCGCGGCAACGCCCGCATCAGCGGTGCACTGCGCGGCATCACCGCCGCGGTGGTCGGCGTCATCGCCAATCTCGCCGCCTGGTTCGCCATCAATCTGCTGTTTGCCGAAAGTCGCGCGATCGAGGGATTTGGGCTTGATTTCGACCTGCCCGCCACCAGCATCGACGTCTGGGCCCTGGCCCTGACAGTACTGGCCGCCGTTTTGCTGTTTCTCACCCGACTGGGTCTGGTCGGTACGGTACTGGTCATGGCACTTCTGGGTTGGCTGGTTAGCTGGTTAGCTGGTTAGCTCGTTTACCGGTTGTCTGACGAACCATCACGCAAAACCGATAGAATACGGACTTTCTCCATTCAGCTCGCTCGCAGGCCATCACCGGCGAACGAGCCAACAAGCCAACGAGCCAACCGAAATATGTCCGACAAGCTTTCCACCCGCGTCATCCACGCCGGCCAGTCCCCCGACCCCTCCACCGGGGCGATCATGACGCCGATCTACACCACCTCGACCTACGTGCAGGCCAGTCCCGGCGATCACCAGGGCTACGAGTACTCGCGCACGCACAATCCCACCCGCAAGGCCTGGGAGGCCTGCATCGCCGACCTGGAAGGCGGCAGACACGGTTTCGCCTATGCCTCGGGCATGGCCGCCATCGATGCGCTGATGCACCTGCTCGAGCCCGGCGATCACGTACTGGCCATGCACGACCTCTACGGCGGCACCTGGCGACTGTTCGAGAAGGTCCGGCGCCCCGCCTCGGGGCTGGAGTTCAGCTTTGTCGACCTGACCGATGCCAATGCCGCCCGTGCCGCGATCACCGAGCGCACGAAGATGATCTGGGTGGAAACGCCGACCAACCCCATGCTGCAGCTGGTCGACATCGCTGCCATGGCCGAACTGGCGCGTGAGTGTGGCGCCTGGCTGGTGGTCGACAACACCTTTGCCACACCCATGCTGCAACGGCCACTGGAACTGGGCGCCGACATCGTCGTCCACTCGGTGACCAAGTACCTCAACGGCCACTCCGACATGGTCGGCGGCGCGGTGGCAGTCAAAGACGATGACCTCGCCGAAAAGATCGGCTTCATCCAGAACTCATCGGGTGGCGTACAGGGCCCGTTCGATTCCTTCCTGGTGATGCGCGGGGTGAAGACCCTGGCCTTGCGCATGAAAGCCCACTGCGAGAACGCCGGCCGCATCGCCGAATGGTTGACCAAACACCCCAAGGTCGAGAAAGTGATCTACCCCGGCCTCGACAGCCACCCGCAGAAAGCACTGGCCGAACAGCAGATGGACGGCTTCGGCGGCATGGTCAGTTTCGACATCGGCGGCGACCTCAACCGTGCCCGGCGCTTCCTGGAGAACACCCACCTGTTCGCCCTGGCCGAGTCACTCGGCGGCGTCGAATCGATGGTCAATCACCCCGCCATCATGACCCACGGCTCGGTGCCGAAAGATCGGCGCGAAGTGCTCGGCATTACCGACACCCTGATCCGCCTGTCGGTCGGCATCGAAGACATCGACGATCTCATCGCCGACCTCGACACCGCGCTGGCTCACGTTTGAAGTCGGAAAGAAAGATCACCACAGAGACACAGAGAGCACAGAGAGATTATTTTTTATTCTCTGTGTGCTCCGTGTCTCTGTGGTGCACTGATTGAACCGAACGAACGGTTACAGGCGCGTCAGAACGAAAGTGGCCACGGCGATGAAGCCGCCGGCGGCGGCCGCGGCGATGGCCACCCAGGTCCAGGGGCTGATCGCCGGGCGCTGCTCGACTTCGCGCAGCACGCTGGGCGGGCGCAAGCCGGGCGCCTGCAGCACGAAGCGGTGCTCGCCGAGGCGAATCTCGTCACCCGATTTCAACGGCTGACGCGTGACCGGCTCGCCGTTGACCCAGGCCTGGTCGGCCGCTTCCAGCATCAGCACCTCGCCGTCGAACGTGATCCGGGCATGCTGCTCCAGCAGCCCGTCCACGGCAATATCGGCACCACCGGCACTGCCGATGGCGGTATCGGATTCGTCCAGGTCGAAGGACTGGCCGGTGTGGGGGCCGGAGGCGGCTTTCAGGCGGAAGGTCATTTTTTCGGGTGACGGGTGACGGGTAACGGGTGATAGGTCTAATGATACCCAATCACACCCGTCACCTGTCACCTGTCACCCGTCATCCGTAATCCACCAACTCGCGCAACACTGACGTCGCGTAGCTGCCGGTGCCGAGTTCGAAGGTCAGTTCCAGCGTGGTCGGGTTGGGGAAGGACCACTCGAGATCTTTCACCCGCATGCGCAGGGGGCGGCGTTCCTGTTGCATGCCAAATTTGGCCAGGCCCTCGACCAGTTCGGCCTGCTCGGCGAACACCGCCTGCTCGATGGCCGCCGCCTCCCCGTCGGCCGGCGATTCACCGCGGCCCGGCAGGGGGCCACTGGGGTGGATGTCCATTTCCTCGCAGCGCTGGACCTGCTCGGGGTCGTCGGCGTCGGCAGCAAAGAACGAGCGCGAGCCGTCGAGCATGGCCAGATCACCGTCGATCAGATGGTTCCAGTCGCCGCGGCGAAGTCTCTCGGCCAGTACGAGATTGAACACCAGGCTGCGCGCGGCCGACAGGTAGAACCCGCGCTTGGACTTGGAGGGCTTGCGCCGGAGTTCGCCGCGAAATAACGCATGCGCACGGGCAATATTGTTGCCGCCGAAGCGCTGCTCGCCGAAGCCGTTGGGCACGCCGTGGTCGCGCAGGGACTCGAGCCGGTCGGTCAGGGCGTCGAGATCCCCGTCCAGCTCACGCACACGCAACTGGAACCGGTTGGCTTTCAGCCGTCCGCGCTTGATCTTGCGCGACGAGCGGCCGGCTTCCAGGATGCGGATGCCGTCGAGATCCCAGTCTTGAGTCTGCGGGTCGTCACTTCCCGGCAGGTGGATGGAGAAATACTGCCGGGTGACCGCGTTGCGGTCCTTCAGCCCCCCGAAGCTGACCTGGCGCGGATGCACCCCGGCGGCCTCGGCCAGCCGGCCGGCCACGTCCACGGTATTGCATTCGCGCTTTTCCACCCACAGCCAGAGGTGCTCGCCCTGCCCGTCCGGCTCGTGACCGAGGATCTCCTCGACCACGAAATCTTCGGGGGCAATGCGGATGCGACCGGTGGCCGGCGGGCCACCCCAAGCGTAATCGGTCATGCAGGGAACTCGTTCGAAAGGGGCGGCATTATCTCAGAACAACCGCCCGGGGATCAGTTCAGGAATCCGGCTCGGCGTGTTCCGGGTCGACGATCAGGAAAAACTCCTCGCCCTCGCGGATCAGTCCCAGCTCGGAGCGCGCCCGTTCCTCGATTGCCTCGAGCCCGGCGCGCAGATCCTCGACCTCGGCCGCCAGCGCCTCGTTACGCGCTTCCAGGCGCTCGTTTTCCTCCAGCTGCTGCTCGACCATGACACGCAGCGAACGCACCTCGCGCACTTCCTGCCAGAACCGGAATTGCACCAGCAGCAGCATCACGGCCAGCACGATCAGAATGATGCGCATGTTTCGATGTCAGGAATGGTCAACCAGCATGCCGGCGATGATAGCGCGATACAGTGCCGGCAGGCGGTCAAGATCATCGACCCGGATGCATTCGTTGACCTGGTGAATGGTGGCATTGACCGGCCCCAGCTCGACCACGGGGATGCCGCGCGGCCCCAGGAAACGCCCATCGGAGGTGCCGCCGCCGGTATCGGCGACCGGCTCAATGCCCAGAAGATCCCGGCAGGCCGAGCTGACCACCGCCGGCAAGGGGCCGGTGGCCGGGCCGAAGGGCTCGCCGGACACCCGCCAGTCCAGTGTCCAGTCACCCAAGTCATATCCGCCGATCAAGCCGCGCAGATTCTCCTCAAGCACTTCGGCCGGGCTGTTGGGATTGTTGCGCAGGTTGAACCAGACCTCGAGCTCGCCGGGCGTGACGTTGTCGGCACCGGTTCCGGCATGGATATTGGATATCTGCAGGCGCGTGGGCGGAAAATATTCGTCGCCGTCGTCGAAGCTCATCCGTCCCAGCGCGGCAATCAACGGCCCGGCACGATGGACTGGATTGTCGGCCGGATCGGCATAGGCCGTATGCCCCTGGATGCCGCTGATCCTGAGCTTCGCCTGGATGCTGCCGCGCCGACCGATGCGAATATTGTCGCCCAGCCGCTCGCGACTGGACGGCTCACCGACCAGGCAGGCATCGGGCAACAGACCGCGCTTCTCCAACTCCGGCACCACCGCCCGCACCCCGTTCCTGGCCGCCCCCTCCTCGTCGGAGGTCAGCAACAACGAGACCATGCCGACATGATCCGGACATTCGGTCAGATACTCTTCAAGGGCCGCCACGAAGGCCGCATCGGATGACTTCATGTCCGCCGCGCCACGTCCATACAGGAATCCGTCACGCACCTCCGGTGCAAATGGCGGCGAGGTCCATTTTTCCAGGGGGCCGGGCGGCACCACATCGGTATGCCCCAGCAGCATCAGGTGCGGCGCACCTTCACCATGACGGGCAAACAGGTTGCACACCTCACCGACATCGATGCGCTCGACAACCATTCCGGCGGCCTCCAGGCGAGCAGCGATCAGCTCCATGCAGCCGGCATCGTCCGGCGTCACCGACTCGCGCCGCATCAGCTCGGCAGCCAGTTCGAATACGGAGGTTGGGTTCATGGAGACAGCTTAGCCGATATCGTCGTTTTGTCGGTTGGTCTTTTGGTCGTTTCGAAACAACGAAGGTACGAAACGGCAAAACGACAGATTCATAGGCATAATTCAAACGACCAAGCGACGAAACGACGAAACGACAAAACAAAATCCATGCTTACCGCTCTCCGCCAACACCTGCGCCAGCGCAAGCTGGCCCGCCACGCGCCCGATCCCGGGCTGTTCGCACGGGTGATGGATTTCTTTCCGGCGCTCGATGGCATGGACTCGTCAACCCGCGAGCGGCTGAACCAACGCACCACCGAGATCCTGGCCGACAAGGACTTCCACGGTGCCGCCGGGCTGGAGCTGGCGCCCGAGGAGCACCTGGCGGTGGCCGTGCTGGCCGCCATGCCGGTCTTGACGCTGGGCACGGACTGGTACCGCGACTTCCACACCTTCATCGTCTACCCTTCCGATTTCTTCGCCGACTACGAGGAAGCCGACGAAGCCGGGGTGGTGCATCGCGGGCGCGACCTGCGCGCCGGCGAGGCCTGGGCGCATGGACCGGTGGTGCTGTCGCTGGAAGACATCGAGGCCTCCGGCCAGGGCCAGGGCTACAACGTGGTGGTACACGAACTGGCCCATCAGCTCGACCAGCTCAACGGCGACATGGACGGCTTTCCCCCGCTCCATCGCGACATGGACGCCGATGAATGGGCCAACACCTTCGCCAAGGCTTTCCAACGGCTGGAACAGCAGCTCGATTCTGGCATCGACCCACCCATCGATCCCTACGCCGCCGAATCACCGGCCGAGTATTTTGCGGTGACCAGCGAGTATTATTTCGATGCGCCGGATTGGTTGCGGGAGCACGAGCCGGAGGTTTATCGGTTGCTGGAGGCGTTTTATTGGCCTTCGCTGGGTAGACGGTAAGAGGAGTAGAAGGGAGAGGGAGAGAGAGGCAAGAGACGAGGGCTGGATTCGTGGGAGCGGTCTCCAGACCGCGACTGCCGAGGGCTGAACTCACTCCCGAGTCGCGGTCTGGAGACCGCTCCTACAGACTCTTCTTCGGTGGCCCTTCTCCCTAGCCCTTCTCTTCCGGCCCCCACAACATCCGATCGATCGCCCGCTCCGGACTGAAACGCTCCAGGTCGATGGCGTCGTCGACAAATTCCACGCCCTCGGATTCGAGCAGATCACGCTGGCGGCTGCCCTTGCTGCTGTCGTCGGGAAAGCTGATCTGGCCCTGGGCGTTGACCACGCGGTGCCAGGGCAGCTGCATCCTTTTCGGTGCCCGGCCCAGTGCGCGTCCGACCAGCCGGGCCTTGCCGGGCAGCCCGGCCAGGCGGGCGACTTCGCCGTAGTTGAGCACGCAGCCTTCAGGGATGCCGGACACGATCTCCCAGATGCGCTGGTAGCGGTCCTCGTCGGAAAGCTCAGTCCTCTTTCGTTGATCGCTCACGGGCCGTCTCCAGCATCGCCGAGACGATGCCGTTGAGGATGTTGAGTTCGTTCTCGTCCGGGCGCGCGCGCAGATACAAACGCCGCAGGCGCTGCATCAGCCGTTTCGGCTGGGCCGGATTGAGAAAACGGATCTCGAGCAGCGCCTCTTCCAGGCGCTGGAAGTAGAACTCCAGCCGCTCGGGCGGCTGCGGCTCCCAGTCCGGTGGCGTGGTTTCGCCGGGGCTGCCGCCGAGGGCCGCCAGGCGCAGCTCGTAGCACAGGATCTGCACGGCCTGTGCCAGGTTGAGTGATGAGTAATGCTCCGAAGTCGGAATATTGATCAGCCAGTTGCAGTGACGCACTTCCTCGTTGTTCAGGCCGCTTTTCTCGCGCCCGAACACCAGCGCGATCTCGTGCGAACCAACCTCCGCGACCATGCGTTCAGCGGCCGTGCGCGGATCCAGCACCGGTTGCGGCAACGAGCGCATGCGGGCGGTGGTACCCAGCACCAGGCCGCAGCCGGCAATCGCGTCCATGAAATCATCGACCACCACAGCACGCGCCAGCACATCGTCGGCGCTGGAGGCCATGGCCGTGGCCTCGCCGCTGGGATAGCGCTCGGGCGACACCAGCACCAGTCGCTCCAACCCCATCACCTTCATCGCCCGCGCCGTCGCGCCGATGTTGCCCGGATGCGTGGTACCGACGAGAACGATGCGGATGTTGGCCAGTGATGAAGTCATGGGGTAATTATAGGGAAAGGAAAAAGGTGGAAAGGTAAAACGTGAAAGGTGAAAGGTGGTAAGAGGGACGGGTGCAGCGTGTATCATACGCCGTTGGGGTGCCTAACCTTTCGCACCCCGGTTACTGACCTTTTGCCGTTTTCCTTTTACCTTTCACCTTTTACCTTTCAACCGCTTTCCAATGACCAACCCCTACATCAATCTCGCCACCGAAGCCGCCCGCCGGGCCGGCGACCTGATGATGAAATATCGTTCGCGGCTGGAGGGGATTCCGGTCGAGCGCAAGGCTCGCCACGATTACGTCAGCGACGTCGACCGCGCCTGTGAACAGGTCATCACCGATTACATTCTCAAGCATCACCGCGACCACGCCATCCTGGGCGAGGAAAACGGGCAACGCGGCGAAAGCGAATTCGTCTGGGTTGTCGATCCCATCGACGGCACCAGCAACTACCTGCGCGGCATTCCGCACTTCTCCGTGTCCATTGCCTTCAAGGCCCATGGCCGCATCGAGCACGGTGTGATTTACGATCCGGTGCGCGAGGAACTGTTCACCGCCAGCCGCGGCGAAGGAGCTTTTGTCAACAGCCAGCGCATGCGTGTATCAGGTCGCAAGGACCTTTCCGGCGCGGTGCTTGGTACCGCCTTCCCGTTCCGCAAGCGGCGGCTGATGGACGGCTACCAGGGCATGTTCAGTGCCCTGTTCGAGAAGATCGAGGACATTCGCCGTGCCGGCACCGCCTCGCTGGACCTGGCCTACGTGGCCTGCGGCCGCCTCGACGGCTACTGGGAGCTGGGACTGCAGCCCTGGGACACGGCAGCCGGTGCCCTGATGGTGCAGGAAGCCGGCGGCGTGGTCATGGACATCACCGGTGGTGACAACTGGCTGCACTCCGGCCATCTCATCGCCGCTCCGTACAAGCTGATCACCCCCATGAGGGCCGCGATCGAACCGCACGTGACCGAAGCCATACGCGCACGGGTGGCAAGAACGGACTGACCGGCGCGCTTATTCCGCCAGCAAGCGTTTCGGTCGCAGGCGGCCCTGGCCGTCCATTTCCCCGATGCCGATAAAGGTATCCTCGCCGTAAATCCGCACCGATCCTTCATGCACCTCCGATAGACCGGCAATCGTCTGGCCGTGCCGGGCACGCCGGGTCTGGTCCGCGTCGAGATGAACCCCGGGCAAGTGCTCCAGCGCCCGGTCAGGCGGCAGCAACAGGCTGCGAGCCTGATCGCGCTCGAGTGCATCCAGTGCCTCGAAGGAAACAGCCGCATCAACGTGAAAGGGGGCGCTCAAGGTACGCCGCAAACCGCTGAGATGGGCGCCGCAGTCCAGCGCCTCACCGATATCGCGCGCCAGCGAGCGGATGTAGGTGCCCTTGGTGCAGCGCACTGCCAGCCGAACCCTGGGCAGTTCAAGATCAAGCAGCGTCAGCTCGCGAATGGTGACAGCACGCGGCGGTCGCTCGACAGTCTCGCCCTTGCGCGCCAGCTCGTAGAGGCGCTGGCCTTTGTGCTTGAGGGCGGAGTACATGGGAGGCACCTGTTCGATGTCGCCGCGAAATCTCTTCAGCACGGCCTCGATGGCCGCCTCGTCCAGCGCGGGCACTTCACGTTCGGCGATGATCTCGCCCTCGGCATCCTCGCTGTCGGTGGTCACGCCCAGGTGCAGTTCGGCCTCGTAGCCCTTGTCGGCATCCAGCAGGAAGGCCGAGACCTTGGTGGCCTCGCCAAAGCACAGCACCAGCAACCCCGAGGCCAGGGGATCAAGCGTGCCGGTATGCCCCGCCTTCTTGATGCCGAGAAGACGCTTGACCCGGCTCAGCGCGGCATTGGAGCTGATGCCGGGTGGCTTGTCGAGCAGCAGGATTCCGTTGGTAGACATCAATTAACTGGAGATTAGGGGCCACGTGGATCGTTGTACTGGAGCCCACTCTTTGGTGGCAGAACCACGATCCGCCGAGAATCCAGGATTTAGGATTCAGTGTTCAGGGAGATACTACGATTTCTTCTTTGCGGCGGCCAGGAGTTGTTCGATGCGGTCGCCGGTGTCGGACGAGGTGTCGTGGATGAACTTCAGGCTGGGGGTGAGGCGCAGACGTATGCGCTTGCCGAGTTCGTGGCGCACCTGGCCGACATGCTCGTTGAGAAAGCGGATGATTTCGGGTGCCTGCTCGATCTCGAGCACGGCCACGTAGACCTTGGCGTGCGACAGGTCGCGCGCGACCTCGACATCGGTGACCGTGATCAGGCCGGTGGGGAGTTCATACTCGAACTCCCCGTGCAGGATTTCAGCCACTTCGCGCCGGAGCAGCCCGGCCACGCGCTCGGAACGCGGGATGCTCATGATCAGTCGTCCAGCGTGCGCTGCACTTCAATGCGCTCGAAGCACTCGATCTGATCGCCCGGCTTGACGTCGTTGTACTGCTTCACGCCAATGCCGCATTCGGTGCCGGCCTGGACTTCACTGGCGTCATCCTTGAAGCGCCGCAGCGACTCCAGCTCGCCCTCGAAAATCACCACGTTGTCGCGCAGTACGCGGATCGGGTTGGCGCGCTTGACCACGCCTTCGATCACCAGGCAACCGGCGACGGCACCAAGCTTGGAGGAACGGAACACGTCCTTGACCTCGGCCAGGCCGACGATCTGTTCCTTGGTCTCGGTACCCAACAGACCCGTGATGGCATTCTTGACGTCGTCGATGGCGTTGTAGATGACGCTGTAGTAGTTCAGGTCCAGGTCGGCTTCCTGGATGATCTTGCGTGCGGTGGCATCGGCACGGACATTGAAGCCGATGATGATGGCCCCGCTTGCCTGGGCCAGGCTGGCGTCGGACTCGGTGATGCCACCAACCCCGGATGCAACCACGTTGACCTTGATCTCGTCGTTGGACAGGCGGGTGAGCGCATCCTTGAGCGCCTCGACCGACCCCTGCACATCGGCCTTGATGACCAGGTTGACGGTCTGCTGCTCCTCGGAGCCGCCCTCGCCCATCTGGTCGAACAGGCTCTGCAGCTTGGCGGCCTGCTTCTCGGCCAGGCGGCCCTCACGGGCAGACTGCTTGCGCTGGTCGGCGGCCTCGCGGGCCTTGCGCTCGTCGGCCACGGCCAGCACTTCGTCCCCGGCATTCGGCACACCGGACAGGCCGAGCACCTCGGCCGGAATGGACGGTCCGGCCTCGTCGATGGCATTGCCGGCCTCGTCGAACATGGCACGGACGCGACCGAACTCTTCGCCGGCCAGGATGGTGTCGCCACGCTTGAGCGTGCCGTCCTGCACCAGGATGGTGGCGACCGGGCCACGGCCCTTGTCGAGCGAGGACTCCACCACCACGCCGCGGCAGCGGCGCGAGGGAACGGCCTTGAGTTCGAGCACCTCGGACTGCAGCAGGATGGACTCAAGCAGGTTGTCGATGCCGTCACCGGTAATCGCTGAAACCGGCACGAAGATTTCTTCGCCGCCCCAATCTTCGGACACGACTTCCTCGGCAGCCAGCTCGGACTTGACCCGCTCCGGATCGGCCTCGGGCTTGTCCATCTTGTTGACGGCCACGATCAGCGGCACGCCGGCGGCGCGCGCGTGCTGAATGGCTTCCTTGGTCTGCGGCATGACGCCGTCATCGGCGGCCACGACCAGGATGACGATGTCAGTCGCCTTGGCACCGCGGGCGCGCATGGCCGTGAACGCGGCATGGCCCGGGGTGTCGAGGAAAGTCACGACACCGTTATCGGTTTCGACGTGGTAGGCACCGATGTGCTGGGTAATGCCACCTTGTTCGCCCGAGGCCACCTTGGCGCGACGGATATAGTCGAGCAACGAGGTCTTGCCATGGTCAACATGGCCCATGACCGTGACCACCGGCGGACGCGTGACCTGTTCGCCTTCGGCGACTTCTTCTTCGGCCACCAGTTGCTGCTCGATATCCTTGTCCGTGGCCGCCTTGGCCTCGTGGCCCATTTCCTCGACCACCAGGATGGCCGTCTCCTGGTCCAGCGGCTGATTGATGGTGACCATGGTGCCCATGCCCATCAGCGCCTTGATCACTTCGCCGGCCTTGACCGCCATTTCCTTGGCCAATTCACCAACCGTGATGGTATCCGGCACCTCGACCACGCGCTTGACCGGAGCGGTCGGCTTCTGGAAACCGTGTTCGGTGGATACGCCGGCCACCTTGCCGACGCGGCGCTGCTTGCCCTTGGGCTTGCGGCGCTTCGACTTCGGTCCGATGTGCAATTCTTCGCGGCCGTAACGGGTGCCGGCATCCTTGGCGCCCGGCTTTTCCTTGCCCTTGGCGGCCTTGCGTTCGGCTTCCTTGCGGGCTGCCTCGCGTGCCACCTTTTCCTCGACGCGACGCTGCGCCTCGAGCTCAGCACGTGCGCGGTCGGCTTCCTTGCGGAGCACTTCCTCTTCGGCTTCGCGCTTCTCGCGCTCTTCGGCTTCGACTTTTTCCTG
>SKZJ01000187.1 GCA_007127425.1 Wenzhouxiangella sp. | reverse complement strand
GTCGGTTCGACCACCACAGCCTCCCCGGCATGGAGCCGGAGCACAAGCGCAGACGCCTTCTGCCTGCAAGCTCAAGCATACGCCCGCAGTGCATGATCGGCAAATGGGGGAGCGGGTCGGGCGGCGGTCGGTGCGGCGGTGCGTCCGGGTGTCCGTTCACCCGTCCACCCTGAAACCTGAAACCTGAAACCTGAACGAAAAAAGGGAGCGAATCCGCTCCCTTTTTTCATTCCTTGATCCGTTCGCCGATCAGGCCTCGAAGCGCGCCTTGAGCTTCTTCAGTGCAACAGCTTCGAGCTGGCGAATGCGTTCGGCGGAGACGCCGTACTTGTCGGCCAGTTCCTGCAGCGTGATCTTGGGGTCGAGCAGCCAGCGGCTCTGGATGATGTCGCGTGACCGGTCGTCCAGGTCTTCGATGCCGTCGAACAACAGGTTATGGTGGTGCAACTCCCAGTCCGCGGCTTCGGCAGTCTGGTCGGGCGAAGCCGACAGACCTTGCAGGTAAGCCGCCGGGGCCATGTAAGTGGATTCGTCGTCGTCGTTGGACATGTCGAAGCCGACGTCCTGGCCCGACAGGCGCGATTCCATTTCCATCACGACCTCGGGCTTGACGCCCAGATCTTCTGCCACGGCGTTGACTTCCGACTGGTTGAGCCAGCCCAGGCGTTTCTTCTGCTTGCGCAGGTTGAAGAACAGCTTGCGCTGCGCCTTGGTGGTCGCCACCTTGACGATGCGCCAGTTGCGCAGGATGAACTCGTGAATCTCGGCGCGAATCCAGTGCACGGCAAAAGACACCAGGCGCACGCCCTGGTCGGGGTCGAAGCGCTTGACCGCCTTCATCAGGCCGATATTGCCTTCCTGGACGAGGTCGCCCAACTGCAGGCCGTAGCCGGAATAGCCGCGTGCGACGTGAACCACGAAACGAAGGTGCGACATGACCATCATGCGTGCGGCGTCGATGTCTTCCTCATCGCGGTAGCGACGCGCCAACCTTTGCTCTTCCTCGAGGGTCAGAACCGGAATGCGGTTGACCTCCTGGATATAGGAATCCAGCGACCCGGTGCCGGCCGGTGCGAGCAGATGGCTTGGTACGAGATCCTTGCCCATTCGTTCCTCCTTCAAATCCACCCAATATTGTATCAGCTGGAATATATTCCCGCTATACGGGAGTAAATCGGTACTTATTTGTTTCTGTCAGCCGATTCGACCGGCTTTCCCTCCCCGAAGTTCCAGACCTTGGGCCAATACAACGCCATTGCAAGCAGGTGACGGAATGCACCACGGAGACACAGAGTCTGTGAACTCCGTGCCTCCGTGGTAAAGCGGCCCACGACGCAGGCCCTGGGCCTCTAATTCTGTCCGCCGTTCTTGCCGGCGAGGCGGTCGTGGAGGTAGGTGTAGGTCAGCGCCGAGATGTAGGCGCGCTGCTCCAGGTTGGCCGCACCGCCGTGGCCGCCCTCGATGTTCTCGTAGTAGAGCACGTCGTGGCCCTGGTCGAGCATCTTCGCCACCATCTTGCGGGCATGACCCGGATGCACGCGGTCGTCGCGCGTGGAGGTGGTGAAGAAGGCCTTGGGGTAGTCCGCCTCAGCCGAGACATTCTGGTACGGCGAATACTCGCTGATATAGGCCCACTGTTCCGGGTCGTCGGGATCGCCGTACTCGGCCATCCAGCTGGCACCGGCCAGCAGCTTGTGGTAGCGCTTCATGTCCAGCAACGGCACCTGGCAGACCACCGCGTTGAGCAGGTCCGGGCGCTGCACCATGACCGCACCGACCAGCAGGCCGCCGTTGGAGCCGCCCTGGATGCCCAGGTGCTCGGGCGAGGTGATGTCGCGCTCGATGAGGTCTTCGGCCACCGCGATCAGGTCGTCGAAGGCGCGTTGTCGATTTTCCTTCAATGCCGCCTGGTGCCAGCGCGGGCCGAACTCGCCGCCGCCGCGAATGTTGGCCAGCACGTACACGCCACCTCGCTCCAGCCAGCTCGTGCCGATCACGCCGGAATAGAACGGCGTGCGCGAGACCTCGAAACCTCCGTAGGCTGCCAGCAAGGTCGGGTGGGTCCCATCGGCCTCGAACCCGGCCGGCTTGACCACGAAGTAGGGAATCATTTCACCGTCGGCTGATCGCGCCTCGAATTGCTCGACCGCCATGCCCTCGGCATCGAACCAGCTCGGCTCGGAGCGCACTTCCTCGTGGCGATCCTCAGCGGCATCGGCCTCGAACAGCGTCGACGGCGTCAGGAAACCGGTGTAGTTGTAAAAGAAGCGATCGGAGCGGTCATCCGCGCTGACCACGCTGATCGCTCCCATTCCGGGCACGCCCAGCGGCTCGGAATGCCAGCCATCCTCATCATGGGTGAAGCGCTCGAGTCGACTGACCACGTTGTCGAGAATGTTGACCAGCACGGAATTCTCGGTCGTCGATACGCTGGAAATCGAGGAACGCTCGCCCGGCTGGAACAGCACCGTCAACTCAGGCTCATCCGCCTGGAAGCTCGATATCGGCCCGGCCACCAGCGCGCCCTGGCGGAAAGTCGTCTCACCCACGGTCCAGTCGGACTTCAGGTCCACCAGCAACTGGCCGTCGATCAGGCCGACGATATTGGCATCGTCGGGCACGTTGATGCGGCTGACCTCACCTTCCTGGTAGCGGTAGTAGTGACGAGTGAAGAAACCGGGAGAGCGCACGATCAGGTCGTAGTGATCGTCACCGTCCCAGATTCGCAGTCCCATGACGGCCACGTCCGTCTTCTCGCCCTCGTAGACCAGTTTTGCTTCTTCGGCGGGCGTGCCGCGTTCCCAGACACGAACGGTACGCGGATAGCCCGAGTCGGTCATCTCCTCATCGGAAAACGCACGGCCGAGGAACACGCTGTCGCGATCGCGCCAGGAAATGCGGCTCTTGGATTCGGGCAGGACGAAACCGTCCTCGACGAACGAACGCGACTCGAGGTCGAACTCCCGGCGCACGGCGGCATCGGCGCCACCGACCGAAAGCCCGACCAGGCAGCGGTCGTAATCCGGGTAACGGCAGCTTGCGCCGGCCCAGACCCAGTTCTCATCTTCTTCCTCGGCCAGCCGGTCGACGTCGATGATGACGTCCCAGTCCGGTGAATCGCTGCGATAATTTTCGCGTGAGGTCTGGCGCCAGATGCCACGCACATGGTTGGCATCACGCCAGAAGTTGTAGACCTCTCCACCCATCAGCGAGGGATAGGCAATCCGGTCGTCGGAGGTCAGGATCTCCAGCGACTTGTCGTGCAATGGATCGAACAGCTCGTGCGACTTGAGATAGTCGAGCGAGCGCTCGTTCTGCCCCTCGGCCCACTCCAGCGCCCGATCACTCTCGACCTCCTCCAGCCAGAGAAACGGATCATCGTCGGCCATCACCACTCCCGAAACCGCCAGACCGGCAGCCATCACCACACTCCATGCTTGCTTCATTTTTCACTTCCGTCTGCTTGCCCAAAAATGACGAGCATCATGCCAGATTCGGCATCAACCTGCGCATGACGGAAGTCATGGTCAATGGTTGGCTCGTTGGCTCGTTGGCTCGTTGGCTACCGAGCTGTCTCTACCGTCTACCGTCTCACCCGTTCACCCGTTCACCCGTTCACCCGTTCACCCGTTAACCTTTCACCTTATTTTTTCTCAATCAAACCGAAGATGCTTCACCGACCGGCCCTGGTCGCGGATTTCCTTGAGCGAATCGATGCCGATGGCGATCTGGGCGTCGACGTAGTGTTCGGTGACCAGCCGGTCGGAGGCATCGGTCTTGACGCCATCGGGCACCATGGGCTGGTCGGAAACCAGCAAGAGCGCACCGGCGGGGATGGAATTGGCGAAGGCGGTGATGAAGATCGTCGCCGTTTCCATGTCGATGGCCATGCTGCGGGTCTGGCGCAGGTACTTCTTGAAGGCTTTGTCGTGTTCCCAGACACGCCGATTGGTGGTGTAGACCGTGCCGGTCCAGTAGTCCAGGCTGTGATCGCGAACCGTGGAAGACACCGCGCGTTGCAGCGTGAACGCCGGCAACGAGGGAATCTCGGGCGGAAAATAATCACTCGAGGTACCCTCGCCGCGAATCGCCGCGATCGGCAGGATCAGATCGCCGAGCTGATTCTTTTTCTTCAGACCGCCGCACTTTCCGAGGAACAGCACCGCCTTCGGCTTGACCGCACTCAGCAAGTCCATGATGGTGGCGGCATTGGCGCTGCCCATGCCGAAGTTGATCATGGTGATGCCGTCGGCCGTGGCATTGCGCATGGCCTTGTCGCGACCACGCACTTCCGCCCCCATCACCGCGGCGAATTTTTCCACGTAATTGTCGAAGTTGGTCAGCAGCACGTACTGGCCGAACCCATCCAGCTCGGTGCCGGTGTAGCGCGGCAACCAGTTTTTCACGATGCTTTGTTTGGAGTCCATTTCCAAATTTTTCTTCGGGTGCTTTGTTTCTGTTGTCTTCAAGTCTACCCTGTCACACCCATATTGACGTATGGTGACAGGCCGATTCATCCGACCCACTCATGATGTCCCAAGCCGAGGGAACCGGCTCCGTACGCACTGTCTTGCCCGGGCTCGCCG
>SKZJ01000320.1 GCA_007127425.1 Wenzhouxiangella sp. | reverse complement strand
TGTTCACGGCCATTTCGCGCATGCGTTTCACCCGCCTGCAGCTGGCCGAAACCCTGCGCCAGGTCTATTTTGCCGGCGTGCGTTCACTGGTCATCATCGTGACCTGCGGCTTTTTCGTCGGCCTCGTCCTGACGCTTCAGACCTATGACACGCTGACGCGATTCGGTGCCGGCGATGCGGTCAGTACCGTACTGGCCCTGTCGTTGTTTCGTGAGCTCGGGCCGGTGCTGACTGCGCTGTTGTTCGCTGGCCGCGCCGGCACCTCGATCACCGCCGAGATCGGCCTGATGCGTGCTACTGAACAACTCGACGCGCTCGACCTGATGGCCATCGATCCGATGGAGCGCATCGTGCAGCCGCGGCTCATTGCCGGCCTCATCGCCCTGCCGGCGCTGGTACTGGTCTTCAACGTCACCGCCCTGGCCGGGGGCATATTCTTCGCCGTGTTCCTGATGGGAGTCGATCCCGTCACTTTCTGGTCGAACATGCAGGGCTCGGTCGAGCTGGGCCGCGATTTCCTCGGCGGCATGGCCAAGGCCGTGGCCTTCGGTTTCCTCGCCGCCTGGCTGGCGGTGTGGTTCGGCTGGTCGGCGCGACCGACCAGCGAAGGCGTGGCCCTGGCCACGACGCAGACGGTCATCGCCACCGCCATCAGCGTACTGATCCTCGACTTTGTCCTTTCAGCATTCATGCTCTGACTTTCGGAATCGCCATGAAATCATCCCACCAGATCGAATTGACTGCCGGCCTGTTCCTGCTACTGGCCATCGCGGCACTGGTCTTCCTGGCCATGCAGGCCACCGACCGGGGCGTGGCCTCCGGCCCCACTTACGAGATCTCGGCAACCTTCAGCAACGTTGGCGGTCTCAAGCCACGTGCCAAGGTCAGCATGGGCGGGGTCACTATCGGTATGGTCGAAAGTATTGGACTCGATTCCGACACATTCGACGCTCGCGTGACCATGCGCATCAGCGAGCGCTACGACAACCTGCCCGAGGACACTTCCGCCTCCATCCTGACCGCCGGCATTCTCGGCGATCAGTACGTGGGCCTGGAGCCGGGGGGTTCACCGGAGCCGTTACACGACGGCGATAGAATCCTGATCACCAATTCCGCGGTGGTGCTCGAGCAACTGATCGGGCGCTACCTGTTCAATACCGACGGAGACGACGAATGATGCGATGGATGGCAGCAATCCCGGCCCTCCTTTTTGCCGCCGGCCTGGCGGCTGAAGAGCCCCGGGAAATCATCGAGGACACCACGACCCGGATCATCGACCTGATCGAAGAGAACCGGGCTGTTTACGAAGAAGATGCCGAGCGCATGCGCGAGGACATTCGGGGCATCCTGATGCCGCGTATCGACACACTTTACTCGGCGCGCCTGGTACTCGGCCAGCACGGCCGCGGTGTCGATACCGACGATGTCCAGGAGTTTGCCGACGCGCTGGCCGAGCAACTCCTGCGGCGCTATGCATCGGCCCTGCTCGAGTATGACCTGCGCGACAGGCTCGAGATTCTGGAAATGAGCGGCGACGATACCGACCGCATGACCCGTGTACGCACACGCATACGCCTCGACGGATCCAGTCGTGCCCCGATGGACTACGTCTTTCGCAAGACCGAAGGCGAGTGGCTGGTGTTCGATGTCATCGTCGAGGGGATCTCCTATGTCGCTACTTTCCGCAACCAGATCGGCGAAGAAATTCGCCGCCATGGGTTTGACGGCCTGATGGAGAGACTGAGGCGAGGCGAAATCGACCTGGACGTGGAAGAGGACGCGTGATGACACGTGAAGCGCTCTCCGGCGATCTCACGATGCGCGAAGTGCCCGAGACCTGGCGACGTCTTGCCACGGATCTTCCTGAAGAGATCGACCTGGCCGGCATCGATCGAATCGATTCAAGCGCACTGGCATTGCTGCTTGAGTGGAGGGCCTCGGCAAGGGCTGCCGGACGGCACATCGAGTTTCAGAATCCACCGGAGACCCTGCGCACCATCGCCAGGCTGACCGAGATCGAGGAGCTGCTCGGCTGGAGCGGGAACACCGAAAGGAAAGCCGACTAATGCGCCGCCTGCTGCTCAGCTGCCTGCTGGCGCTGCTGGCTGCCGGCTGCGCAACCTCGGCTCCACCGCCGGAAGAGCGCCATCCCGCCGATCCCTGGGAGCCCTACAACCGCGCGATGTGGACCTTCAACGTCGCCGTCGACCGCGCGGTCGTGCGCCCGGTGGCGGTGGGCTACGACAAGGTGGCACCGTCTCCGGTCAAGACCGGCGTGCGCAACTTCTTTACCAACATTGGCTCACCGGTGGTCATCATCAACCTGCTCCTGCAGGGACGCGGCGCCGACGCCGGTGGCGAGACGCGACGCTTCATCACCAACACGCTGTTCGGCATCGGCGGGCTGATCGATATCGCCTCGACCGAGGACATGGACAAGTATGACGCCGACTTCGGTCAGACCCTGGCGACATGGGGCTGGGAAGACAGCCGCTTCTTCATGCTGCCGTTTCTCGGCCCCTCGACCGTGCGCGACGGCATCGGGCGCGGTGTCGACTCACGCGCCAACATCGAATGGCGACTGGCCGGTGACGGCTCCTATTACCTGCTCGGCCTCGACATCATTCAGATCCGGGCCAACATGCTGCCGCTCGACGAACAGATTCGCGAGGCCTTCGATCCCTACAGTTTCGTTCGCGACGGCTGGATGCAGCGCCGCAGCTACCTGATCCACGGAGAGGAAGCTCCACTGCCCGACTACGACAGCATGCTCGATGAGGAGGACTGGTAAAGCTGGCGAAGGTCCGGGTGTCTTGCCCGACTGCAGCCGGGACGATCAACCGTAAAGGTCGAACAAGCGCCCGAGCCGGTCCTCCACCCACTCGCTGACCGGGGTCAGCGTCACGCCAAAGCGCCGCTCCAGGGCATCCGTATCGACGATGGGACCGTCACCCTCGATGCGATCAACGGCAGCATAAAGTTCCGCCACCATCCGTCCAAGCTCGGCATTTCCAAACAGGTGAGAAAGCGTATCGGCAAAGTTGTCGATACTCTGCGGGGCAAAGTGGACTTCCCGGCCGTAAACGGTCGCCAGCATGCGACAGAGTTCAGGCGGAGTCACCGGCTCGGGGCTGGCGATATCGATCGCCTCGCCGGCGACATCGGCTGTCAAACTGGCCACGGCAAGCGTCGCCTGGTCCTCGGTCGCCGTCCAGCTCATGCGGCGATGGGCGCCAAGTGGCGGATAGGTCAGCTTGCCGTAATCGCGAATTTCCCGAATCAGGTGCGGCCAGACCAGGTTGGCCAGGTAGAAGGTCGGGCGCAGCACAACCGCCGGCACCTCGGCCGAAAGGATACGGTCGGAGATTGACCGCAGGCCATCAACGAAACCGCATGAAGGCATCTGGTCGCCACAACTGCCGCCGGTGGTGAAGACGATACGTTGCAGGCCCTGCCGGGCGGCACCGGCCAGCACATTGTCGATGATCGCCCGAGCGTGGGAACGATCCGGCATGGTGGGCAGGTAAAAGTAGACCGCGTCGACCCCGTCCATCGCCTCGAGGACATCGTCGGCGACGGTGAAATCCGCCTCTACGATCTCGACCGAAGCAGGCAGTTTTTCCCGGGCCTCGGCCAGGTCGCGCGAACTGGCGCGCACCTCCAGGTCCGCGTCCAGTGCGGCATCCACCACCGGATGACCCTGCACGCCCGTGGCGCCGAACACAAGCAGTTTCTCGATACTCAATGTCTTCTCCCCGTTCCTGCAAAAGCATCCACTTCCAGAATACCCCGATCAAGGGTGTTCGTGCGAGCGCAATCATTCGACTGTAGTATCATTCGTGGTCAATGTTGCAACTTTGCCCAGCGATGACCACCACTTTCAGAATCCTGCTGGCGGCGCTTCTGCCGCTGGCCCTGATCGCCTGTGAGCAGGCTCCCCGCGAGGAGGAACCGGTCCGGGCCGAACCGGAAGAGACGCGTCCGGCCAGGCCTGCCGACAACCCCTTGCTCACGCGCTACCTCACGCCGTTCAGAACTCCCCCCTTCCACCGCCTCGAAGCGGCCCACTTCCTGCCGGCACTCGAACAGGCCATCGAGCGCCACCAGGAAGTCGTCGCCGACATCAAAGACGGCAGTGAAGCAGCGACCTTCACCAACACCGTCGAGGCCCTGGAGTGGGCTGATCGCGACCTCGCACAAATCACACGCACCCTTGCCGGCCTGATCGCGGTCAGCGACGAACCGGAACTGCAGGAAGTTGCCTCGGATTTCTCGGCGCAGGCAGCCGCCTACGAGCATTCCGTGCTGTTTGATCAGGACCTCTTCGGCCGAATCGAATCGGTGCATGATCGACTCGACGAACAGCCCCTGGACTCCGAACAGCAACGATTGGCCGAACTGACCTACCGGCGCTTCGTACACGCCGGTGCCGAAGCGAATGAGTCGGCACGGGAGCGCCTGTTGGAAATCAATACGCGACTGGCCGACCTGGAAAAGCAGCTCGATCCCGTCCTGCGCGAGGCACGAACCGAACAGGAACTACTGATCGAAGACGAGTCCCTGCTCCAGGGGCTGCCCGAAACGCTGGTCAACC
>SKZJ01000233.1 GCA_007127425.1 Wenzhouxiangella sp. | reverse complement strand
ACTGCCGGCATTCCTCAAGCTGGTGCGGCTTCGTTTAAATGAATCCTTGGAGTCGTCGGTGGATCTGAAAAGCGCCTGCCCGCACTGCAAAACCCATGACTCATGCAACCGAAGGAAATGCAGATGAAAAAGAGATTAGCTGATTTTATTCGCGCCGAGATCGAGCCTATCCTCCAGGATTGGGAAGCGTATGCAGAAACAATCTTTCATGCCGAGCATTTATACAGGGCTGATCTACGCGACCACGCCAGGGAAATGCTTCTGTCGATGGCCGATGACCTGGATTCCAACAAGCGTGAGCCGGAGCTTGACAAGGAATCCTGGGCACAAGTGCACGGCATTGACCGACTCACAAGCGGGTTCAGCGTCACGGAGACCGTTTCCGAGTTTCGGGCTCTGCGTACGAACGTGGTGTCACATTGGACAAAAGCCAACACGACACTCTCCGGCGATCAGCTTGAAGACCTCACCCGTTTCAATGAAGCGATAGACCAGGCGATTTCCGAATCCCTGGAACATTACACGACCGCGAAAGAGATGGAGACGCGTCTGTTTGGCGCCGTTTTGACCGCATCGCCTGATCCGATTTTTGTGCTGGATCTCGAGGGACGTTTCAGCTATGCAAACCAGGCCACTGTCGATCTTTTCTCTTTGGAGGCTGATGCAGTCATCGGACAATCCATGTTTGATCTCGGTTTTCCATTCGCCTCGGACTTGCAGAGCAAACTCAGGCGAGTCATTTCTGACCAGTCAACCTGCCGAGGCAAGCTAACCCACCGGTTTGCTTCTGGCCCGGGTGAACGATTCGAATATCTGCTCGCACCTGTAGTGGACGAGCACGAGAATACTGAAGCGATTGTCTGCATTTTCCGGGACATTACTGAACAGGCGCGCGCCGAGGAACTGGTTTGGCACAACGCCCATCATGACCATCTGACCGGGCTACCGAATCGACGTCTTTTCCTCGATCGCCTGGAACAGGAAGTCAAGCATTCAAAGCGCAGCGGCATACCCATTGCCGTATTCTTCATGGATCTTGATGGTTTCAAGGAGATCAACGACTTGTTCGGCCATGAGGCCGGGGACCGTCTACTGTTGGCGGTGGCGGAGCGACTTTCTGATTGTGTTCGCGAGGAAGATACAGTCGCGCGCATGGGCGGTGATGAATTCACCATTCTTGTCACCGCGGCCAGGCAACGCAAGGATATCGAGTTACTGGCCGAGACCGTCAAGGATGCAATCGAGATGCCATTTGAAATTGCAGAACGGTCTGTCCATATTACTGTCAGTATCGGCATCTCATTCTACCCCTACGATGCAACCTCTTCCGACGCTCTGCTGGAAGCTGCCGATCGGGCCATGTACAAGACCAAAAAGGCTACCTCCCATCAGGTAGATTAGGGAACCTCTGACTAACTCTTCGCGGAGTTGCTCAGAGCTTCCCCAAGAAACACCCTTCGACAGACCGATTCCGGACTGTCTGATACCGCACACTGGGTTGCCGCTCACCATTGGCCGGCAACCGTGTGATTGCGCGCTCCCCATTCAACATTCAGCCAACGCCAAAGCCATGATTTTTTTAACAAAGCGGGTGGGATACTTTTTACGCGCTTTATAAAACTCATAGCTACCGCATGTTCGACATGCGGACCTGCCCGGCAAGGGCGGCTTTACCAGCGAGGCAATTGAAACATGATACCCATCACTCTCGGGTCCCCTCAGACCCGACTGGCACTTGCATGCCTGTTTTTCATCATTGGAGTTCCAGCAGCTTCGGCTGCGACCTTCTACGTTCGTGCCGATGGCGGCGATACAAGCCAGTGCACCGGCCTTTCCGACAGCCCTTACCCAGGCAGCGGCACCAACCAGGACTGTGCGTGGAGCCATCCATTCATGGCCTTGCCGCCACTCGGTACGCCGCGAATCCAGGGGGGCGATACACTCCATATTGGTTCAGGTGACTACCGCATGGGCTATGGCGCACCCGGTGCAGACAACTGTCACTCAAGTTCGCGCGGGGAATGCGTCATGCCCCCCATCCCCAGCGGCCCTTCACCGGACCAGCCTACCCGAGTCCTCGGAGCCGGGCATTTGGACGGTTGTGAGCAAGCCCCGGAACTATGGGGTACGGAGCGGGCATGGATGGTCGTGAACCTCGAGGGAAGCTCCAACGTGGAGCTGTCCTGCCTGGACATCACCGACCGTGCCAGTTGTGTCATAGCCCACTGCAACAGCGGCCTCTGCGAAGGCGAAGTTGCTGCCTGTAATCGCAGTTCCGCGCCTTATGGCGACTGGGCCTCCACCGGCATTTCCGCCCGTGATTCAAGCAACGTCGTGTTACGTCACCTGGATATCCATGGCCTGGCCAATCAAGGTGTCCGTGCCGGCCGCATCAGTGACTGGTTGCTTGAGCGAGTCGAGATCCGCGCCAACGGATGGGCAGGCTGGAACGGCAATATCGGTTCCAGCACTTCCAACAGCGGCACGATCACGTTCAGGGAGTCGGTGATCGGCTGGAACGGCTGTGTCGAACGCTGGGACACCGGCGAGATATTCGGTTGCTGGGCCCAGAAGGGCGGCGGCTGGGGCGACGGCCTCGGCACCGGGACCACCGGTGGTCATTGGGTGTTTGAAGACAGCACCGTTCATCACAACACCTCGGATGGCATCGATTTGCTGTATCTCAATGACGACGGACGGGTCACCATTCGCCGAACCCTGGTCGAAGGCAATGCCGGCAATCAGATCAAGGCGTCCCGCAGCGCGCTCATCAAAAACTCTGTGGTCATTGGTAACTGCGGCTACTTTGTCAATCATCCGAACATGCTCGACGGCGATCACTGTCGGGCACTGGGTGATGCGATCTATGTAGGCTTGAGCAATTCGTCACATACCGACCTGATCAACAACACGATTGCGGGTGAAGGCAATTGTGTCGTCAGCGGCGGAGGTGGCAGCAGCGACTCACGACTGCGCATGCTCAACAATTTGTTCATCGGCAAGCCCTACTTCCTGGATTCGAGCAAGCAGAGCTGCCTTTACTGGTCCGGAAGCAGCGAAGAACGCGTATGGGAAAGCAACTATATCGATGGTGTTCGCCATGACGCTTGCCCGGGTAACAGCCTGTGCTATGGCCCGCCTGGAATCACCGACGACAGCCTGTCGAGCTTTGATGCTGAACCGCTATCGGACAGCGCCCTGGTCGATAGTGCCGATGGCCACTATGCCCCGCCGGTGGACTTCCATAACCTGGCGCGAGACGTCGGCGATGGCCCGGATATCGGTGCTGTAGAGTGGGGAACAGAAGAGGAAGAGGGTGACGACGACACGCCGGTCGACGCTCCCAGTGACCCACCAACGGCCGGGTTCAGTTACGACTGCAGTAACCTGCAATGCCGCTTTATTAGCGACAGTAACGATTCGAGCCTCAGTTATGCCTGGAACATGGGTGACGGCAAAAACGCAGTCGGTACGGTGATCGACCATACCTATGACGCCGACGGAAGCTACACCGTGACCCTGACTGTAACCGACGATAACGACCAGAGCAGCTCGACCAGCCAAACCGTCAACGTCCAGGACAGCAGTATTGGCGATACCGTGATCTCAGTCAGCGGAATCGGTTACCGGATCAGGGGGCGCTGGACAGCCGACATCTTCTGGACCGGCGCCACCACGGAAAAGGTCGATCTCTATCGCAACGGCAGCCATGTATTCACAATCCCCAACTCGGGTTCAACGACTGACTATACCGATATCCGAGGTGGCGGAAGCCTGGAATACAAAGTCTGCGAAACGGGCAGCAGCGTCTGCTCTCCGAGCGCGACCGTGGATTTCTGATACATGGCAACGCTCCACAGTCAGCCCGCACCACCTGGTGCGGGCTTCTTTTATGCCTGGGACATGCGACGATTATTCAAGCTATAGTTGGCTGGTGCGCTAGCGTACAGTCATGCAAAGTGATTAGCCCTACTCTGATGGCCAGGCGCTCATCTTGAGCACCTTAATCGAGCACCATTAGAGGTAACAAGCATGTTTACTCGAGCCAAAGCAACACCCATAACCACATTTGTCCATGGACTGCTGATTTCGACTGCAGCCATCGCACTCCTGGCCGCCTGCGCCACGGCACCGCGCACAGTAGATGACAGAAGCGAACTGATGCAGGACGCAAATGCAGCGCTGAGCGAGGCCAGATCGGAAAATGCAGATTTTGACTCAATCATCCGGAGTGCGCCTGGCTACGCCGTTTTCCCGTCCGTTGGCAAGGCTGGCGCAGGCGTTGGCGGCGCCTATGGACGAGGCATCGTCTACCGGAATGATACGCCAATCGGCTATGCCGATTTGAGCCAGGCAACCGTCGGTCTGCAACTTGGTGGCCAGACATACACTCAGATTCTGGTATTTGAAACCACCAATGCACTGGACCGGTTCCGCCGGGGCAACTATGAGTTTGGCGCACAAGCCACAGCCGTTGCACTGAAATCCGGCGAAGGCGCAAATGCCAGGTTCAGAGATGGCATTGCCGTATTTACCATGGCGGAGCAAGGCATGATGGTCGAAGCCGCAGTGGGTGGGCAGAAGTTCTCGTACGAGGCATT
>SKZJ01000221.1 GCA_007127425.1 Wenzhouxiangella sp. | reverse complement strand
CTTTCGCGCTGGATCCGGTAGCTGTCGTCGTCGAGCCTGAGCAAGACCTGACCGCGCTCTACCGCTTCTCCCGGCAAGGCAGCAAAGTCAACGACCCGGGCGTTGACCTCGGCGGAGATGACCGCTTCATTCAGGCTTTCGACCCGTGCCGCCGCTTGCTGCTCAAGGTGAATGGCAATTTCGCCAAACGCACGCACCGTGACCGGTTCGGCGGCGGTGGCCAAGCCAAGTGCAAGTGATACGGAGTAGATCAGAATGGCCAACTTCATTTGCATCGGCGCATTGTAGCCAGACCATGATGCTGACAAAGGTGACACAAGTCATGTGAGGGCCACATCAGCCGATGGCAGTGATCACGATCATGCGCTCGGCCTCGAGATCGTAATCGGCGCCCTCATAGTCGCCGTGGATGGCGGTGATCTCGTAACCATGGCGTGTGAGCAGGCTGCGGATTTCGCCAGCCGACCAGACGCGGTGGGAAAATGCCGTGCGGTGGACGGTGTCGTCATCGATCAGCAGCCACTCGTTGTCCAGGCGGGTCATGTCGTCGACGAGTGTGGGACGTTCGACCAGCATGCGGCCGTTGTCGTATTCGGTCAGGTGCACCGGCTCCATGGTGCGGCACAGGGTTTCCAGGCCGACCAGGTCGAGCACCAGCCGGCCACCGGGCTTGAGACTTGCGCGGATGTTGTCGAGTACACGAGCGTGGTCGTCTTCTTCTTCGAAGTAGCCGAAACTGGTCCACATCACCAGCGCGAGGTCGTAGGCCTGCTCGCGCACGAACTCGCGCATGTCGGCCTGCACGATCTCGATGGGCAGTTCGCCGGCCGACTCGCGCAGTTGGTCAAGCAGGTGGGCGCTGGTGTCGAGTGCGGTGACCGTATACCCTGAACGCGCCAGCGGCAGGCTGTGACGGCCGGGGCCGGCGCCCAGGTCGAGTACGTGGCCGGCCGAGGTGCCCAGGAGTGCCAGCAATTGCCCGATCTCTTCCTCGCCACGGGCGAAGGTGTCGGAGTTGAACATCAGCGGACCGAAAGTGCGCCAGAATTCCTCGTCGAGATACCAGTTGCTGTTCAAGATCGCTTTCCTGTTGCTGTGTGCATCAATGCTGGGCGGCTGTGCCACGGTGGGCTGGTACGGGCAGGCGGCGGTCGGCCAGCTCGAGATGCTGTGCAAGCGCGAGTCCGTCGACCGGTTGCTGGCCGACCCCGACACGCCCGAAGCATTGCGTGACCGCCTGGTCAGGGCACTCGAGGTGCGCGAGTTCGCCATCACCGAGATGGCACTGCCCGACAGTCCTTCCTATACCTACTATGCCGACCTCGAGCGCGACGCGGCGGTCTGGAACGTGGTCGCCACGCCACGCTTTTCCATGCAGCCGAAAACCTGGTGCTATCCGTTTGCCGGCTGTCTGGCCTACCGCGGCTATTTTCGTGAACTGGCCGCCGGTCGCCAGGCCGATCGCCTGGCCGGGCGCGGCTACGACTCGGCAGTGATCCCGGCGGTTGCCTATTCCACCCTGGGCTGGTTCGCCGATCCGGTGCTCAATACCATGCTCGAGTACGACGACACCTGGCTGGCCGGTCTGATCTTCCACGAACTGGCCCACGAAAAACTCTTCGTGCGCGATGATACCGCGTTCAACGAGGCCTACGCCCGCCTGATCGAGCGCGAGGGTGTGCGACGCTGGCTGCGCTCACGCGGCGAAATCGATCGGCTGGCGCAGTGGGAGGTGAATCAGGTTCGCCACCAGGCTTTCATCGAGTTGTTGCTGCAGTCGCGCGCCGAACTGATCGAGTTGTACGGGCACGAGAGGCCGGAGCCGGAAATGGCGAGCGCGAAACAGGCGACATTCGATCGATTGCGTGAACGTATCGCCACGTTCGGGCGTCAACACGACACCGACCGCTACCGGGGCTGGCTCGAGCGCGATCTCAATAATGCCCACCTCGCTTCCGTGGCCACCTACGAGGCCGGTGTGAAGGCGTTCGCCGAACTGCTCGAGTCGCACTGCCGGGGCGATATCGGATGCCTGCACGCCAGGGCTGCCGAAATGGCCGAGTGGTCCGCCGCCCGTCGGGCCCGATTTCTCGACCGGGAGGATTGATCCCTGAACGGTTCTGCGCGACTATACCCGGCTGTCTTCCTTCCGGAAATCCGTTTGCTTCGTTTCTGCGCCATTGTCGTGGTCTGCTGTCTGCCGTGGCTGTCGCCGGCTCTCGCCCTTTCGCCGGGGGAGCGGCCGGATTGGTGCGCGCCACCCCATGAAGCGGCCGACATGACGCCCCGCGAGCCAGTGGCCGAGACGCAGATCATGGCTGCCGATTACCGGGCGCCGGCCGGCCAGCCCGTGCGTTTCGCCGGCGACGTGCGACTGATGCAACTCGACCAGTTGCTTGAAACCGACGAGTTGCTCTACGACCCGGAATCACGGCTGGTCGACATTCCCGTGTGGCTGCGCTACACCGATGCCCTGATCCAGCTCGAGGCGGCACGCGCTCACTACGATGTGGCTGACGGCACCGGGCAATTCGAGGAAGTCATCTACCGGCTTGTCGGCCATGATGGTTCGGGCAGTGCCGATACGGTGGCCATGATCGAGCCGACGCTGGCGCGTCTGGAGCAGTTCGGTTTCACCACCTGCGATCCCGACCGTCCGGACTGGCAACTCAAGGCCGCGCGTGTCGACCTGGCACTGGACCGCGGTGTCGGAACGGCGCGCCACGCCCGGCTGGAGTTCAAGGGCGTGCCGATACTCTACTCGCCGTGGATGACCTTTCCCCTGACCGATGATCGCAAGAGCGGCTTTTTGTACCCGCGCTTCGGGCGCTCAGGCAGCGACGGTTTCGATGTCAGCGTGCCCTGGTACTGGAATATCGCGCCCAACCAGGATGCCACTTTCACCGGCCGCTGGATCGAGAAGCGGGGCAATATGCTCGATACCGAGTATCGATTCCTGGGCGAGCGCCAGCGCGGTCAGCTGGATCTCGAGATCCTGCCGAACGACCGGCGTGCGGGTTCGACCCGGCATTACGGCCAGTTCGACTACCGCGCCCGCCTGGCGCCGCGATGGAGCGCTCGGGCTGATTTCAGGCGTGCCAGTGACGACGATTACTTCATCGACCTGGGTAGCGACCTGGTCGATTCTTCGGTCCAGTTTCTGCGCTCGGTGGCCAGCATCAGGGGGAGTGGACGCGACTGGACGCTGGATGTTCTGGCTGACGACTTCCAGGTGCTCGATGCCAATGTGGCCGAAGGTCGCGAACCGTATCGCCGTTTGCCGCGAGCCGTGTTTGTGGCGGGGCGTCCGCTGGGCGGGGGAGTGGAGTGGCACCTCGACAGCGAATTCGTGCATTTCGATCGTGATGCCGGCGTCACCGGCACCCGCCTGGATGTTCACCCCAGCCTGCGTTACGAACTCCTGGCCCCGGGCTGGTTTGTTCGGCCCGAGTTGGGTTTGCGCACGACCCGGTACGCACTGTCCGGTGCCGATACAGGCAGCGCCGGGCGCACCCTGCCGATCGCCAGCGTCGACGCCGGCCTGATGTTTGAACGGGCGGCTGCCGCCGGACGCACCCAGACCCTCGAGCCTCGCGTCTACTACCTGTACGTGCCGTTTCGCGACCAGGACGATCTGCCGGATTTTGATACCCGCGATCTGACTTTCGGCTTCAGCCAGCTGTTTCATCACAATCGTTTCACCGGGGCCGATCGCCAGGGCGACGCCAACCAGGTCGCCATGGCAGTCACCTCGCGCCTGCTCGATGCCACCGACGGCCGCAGTCTGCTCGAGGGCAGCCTGGGCCAGATTATCCATTTCCGCGACCGTCGGGTGCAATTGCCGGGGCGCGACATGGAACGACGGAGTCGTTCTGCCACCGTGGCAGAAGTTGCCTGGCGGCCATCGAAGTCGCTGGCAGCGACCGCCGGGCTGCAGTGGGATACGGAAAACAGTGAAACTGAAGTCGCTCGGCTCGGTCTCAGTTACCGTGGCAAGAACGCAGGCCAGGCAGCGCTCGGTTACCGTATGCGGCGCGACCAGGTCGATCAGGCTGATGTGCGTGTCCGGTACCCGGTCAATGAGCGCTTCAACCTGATCGGTCGGGTACTCTACTCGTTTGAAGACGACGATACCCTCGAGGTGCTCGGGGGCGTCGAGTACGAAAGCTGTTGCTGGGCTTTGCGACTGACCGGTCGCGACTACGTGCGTGATCGCGAAGGCGAGCGGCAGACATCGGTCTTCCTGGAACTGGAGTTGCGAGGCCTCGCCAGTCTGGGTCGCATGCCTTACGAATTGTTCAGGGATCGCCCCTGACGAAATGCAGGATATTCTCGGAGAAGCAATGATCGCAATGAAACAAGCAATGACCCAAATGCTGTCAGCCTTGACCATGACTGTGGTGCTGTTCTCGGTTGCAAGCGCCGACGAGCGGGAGATCGATCGCATCATCGCCCTGGTCGAGGAGGATGTGGTCCTCAAGAGCGAACTGGATGACGCCATCAACAACCTCCAGCGGCAGGTGCAGGCGCGTGGCGAGTCGCTGCCACCGCGCAGCGTCGTCGAAGAGCAGATGCTCGAGCGTCTGATCATCAACCGGCTCGAGGTGCTGCGCGCCGAGGCGACCGG